>CAYRVO010000349.1:0-2043 GCA_964427565.1 uncultured Halanaerobiales bacterium
ACCAATAAAAGTTTATGAACATGATAATAGTACAATTCTTAATAATACTGTTAGAATTACCGGTAGTAATAATCCAGTAAATATGGCTGCTGCAATTTCACAACTTGTTTATTCGGCTACTTTTGCTGATAACAAACCCGGGGCAGTAATTTTGGCAAGACCAGATAAAATTCAGCAAGCAGCAGTAGCCGTTGGTTTAATACATCATCCTATAGATGCGCCTATATTATATGTAAATAAAGATAATATTCCAGAAATTACAAAAAATGAGTTGGAAAGGCTTGATCCTGAAGGTGTAGTTCAGGATGGGAAAGTGCAGGTCTATGTTGTAGGAGAAATAAATAAAAAAGTACAGAGAGAAATTGATCAATTAGGTTATAAATCTAGAGCTTTTAATGCTGATAATATTTTTGAATTAGGGGAGATTATTGATCAATATAAGTCAATAATGCATGCCGATCATACTGATGATGTTATTATTGGGCAAAAAACAGCTCCAGAATATTATATTTCAGCCTTGTCGTGGATCGCCCATATGGGTAGTGGGTTTTTACTGGTTGATGGTGAGGAAATACCAGAAGAAACAAGAAAAGCACTGAGTAAGAGGCCACAGGATGCCTTTATATATTTGATGGGACCTCAAAATATAATAAGTAGCGAGGTTGCCGAGAGACTTGTTAAATATGGTCATGTTCAGCGTATTCCCGGTAAAAATGTCTATGAAATGTCTGCTGCTTTTGCCGGTTATAAAGATGTTGGACCTAATTTCGGCTGGTGGATAGGTAATTCAAGCCGCTCTTTTGGCTGGGGTATAGCTGAAGCAGGACATAACTTTATATTTGGAAATGAAAATGATATTCCATTCTTAATACCAGCTTCAATATTAAGCCACAGGGGAAAACACGGTCCTTTATTATTGAGCAAAAATGAAAAATTACTGGAAAATATAAAAAATTATCTGAAAATAGTTCAACCTTCCTATACCGGCCCTGGAGAACAATTATTTAACCATGCCTGGATAATTGGAGATAGTATAGAAAATGATGTTATGAGAGAGATAAATTCACTACTGGCAGTATCTAAATAATAAATAACACAAGGGGAGTATATTTTAGTGAAAATCATATCAATTTTTAATAATGAGATAAATTTAGATAAATTAACAGAAAAATTAGGTACTCAAGGTATTAACAATATTCATATAAGGGATCTGTCGACTAATCATCGCCAGGAAATACTTGAAGAGGTATTTGTGTCAGATTCTGAAAAATATGGAGCTGCTATTGGTTTTCTGATAGGGGCAACATTAGGTAATATTATTAGCTATCTTTTAATAAATGATGTTATAATTTTTCCACTTTTTTTGAGATTAGAAGCAGCAGGCACAATTGCTTTTACTTTTTTCTGGGTGGTGCTAGGTATAATAATGGGGACATTTATCGGGGCTTTATCTGGACTTGCTTATGAAAAGATACAAACAGAAGAAGGTAACAAAATGTTAATAGTTTACTGTAATATACAACAGCGGAAAATAGCTAAATCTTTAATAAGAGCATATGAGGGCCAAATTATTTAAAAGCAATGAATTTTTGTTTCGAAATTCATTGCTTTTTTTATATTACCTTACTGCTGCTGCATGTTATCCTGTTGTTTTTGCTGCATATTTTCAGCTTTATACTGCGGTTCCTGTTTTTCAACATAACTAATTCTTGATTGTAAATCCTGACAAATTTGATTCAGTTTATTGGACATATCTGTAAACATTTTTTGAGCTGATGGGTCTTTGGTATCCATTGAAAATGATTGAATATTACCTTCGGCTGTTTTCAACATACTAAGGGTCATATTTAATTTGTCCCCAACAGTCATTTATATATACCTCCTTTTATAATTATTTTGAATTAAATTAATAAAAATATGTTGTAAATAAATAGTATTTATTATTTAATAAACTTTGATTTAATGAATAAGATTAATTAACAGTTATAAATATAAAAAATGTGAGAGGGAGGATTTCATGTTCAGGATTAGGAATGTTACGTC
>CAYRVO010000350.1:0-2039 GCA_964427565.1 uncultured Halanaerobiales bacterium
CAGGAAACGATAGGAGGTGCTTTATCTGCTATTTGCAGGGCAGACAGAGCAGGGTGTTTCAATTTTTTAATTGCTGATAAAAGTGAAATATATGCCATTGAAGCAACACCTGATGATGTTAATATTGATTATTCTAATTCATATATTGGTCATGCTAATCATTATGTTTCAGATAAATTTAAATTTAAACAGGATATTGCCGATGTAGGCAAAAATCATGATGCATCTTCAATTATAAGGCATAATAGAATAAATCGTCTTTTAAAAGAAAATAGTGGTAATATAGATATTAAGTTATTAAAGACATTTTTAAAAGATCATGTTAATTATCCGGAATCAATTTGCCGGCATGTAAATCCTGAAATCAGTGGTGATAAACAGGTTGTAACATGTACCTCATTTATAATGACTCCATCTACAGGTGAAATGATAATCACAGATGGCCCTCCCTGTGAAAATGATTTTACTAAATATGTTATTAGAAAGTATAAGGGGGAAATATAAATGCTTGATTTTGTAATAAAACGTCTACTAGTTACAGTCATTACTGTAATTGGCGCAATGATAATACTTTTCTTTATGATTCAAGCTATGCCGGGAGATCCGGCTACAGTAATGCTTGGACCGAGAGCAACTCCAGAGATTATAGAGGAGGTAAGATCAAGGATGTGGCTGGATAGACCTGTTTTTGTACAGTTAGGCCGTTTTCTTTATAATGTTGCAAGGGGAGATCTAGGTATAGATGTGCTAAACTATACATCTGTAACCAATTTGATAATGGATGCCCTTCCTCATACGATAGCACTTGCTTTTTCCAGTATTTTTATAGCAAGTATTATAGGTATTCCTCTGGGCACATATGCAGCAGCTTACAGGAACTCATTAATAGATAGAGTTACCGGAATTTTATCTATTTCCATGATAACCATCCCATCTTTTTTAGCCGGGATATTAATGCTATTAATATTTGCAGTTTTTTTAAGGTGGTTTCCGGCTATGGGTGCTGGAAAAGAAGGTAATATAGTCAGTCAGCTTTACCATCTTGTTTTACCTGCATTTTCTCTTGCTCTACTGTGGATTGGATATCTTGCCCGTATAATGAGGGCCTCTGTTCTGGAAGAGCTGACATCAGATTATGTGAGAACGGCAAAATCTAAAGGTTTAACTAAAGCAAGAGTTGTTTATAAGCACGTATTAAGAGGAGCCATAATTCCAGTTATAGCAGTAATAGGAGTTGGATTTGGTAATTTGTTAGGTGGGGCTGTATTAATAGAGATAATATTTCATAGACCGGGTCTTGGTTTTTTGATTTACAATGCAATTCAATCACGAAATTATCCTGTAGTTCAGGGTGGACTTATTATAGCTGTATTTTTATATAGTATTGCTAATCTTATAGCAGATCTTTCTTACAGTTTTATTGATCCCCGTTTGAGGAGTGAGTAAGCTATGGATAATAATCAAAGTAAATTAAACAAATTTAAGAGGAGTACTTTTTATAAGATAATATCCGAACCATTTGGATTTATTGGTTTTGGACTCGTGATTATTTTGGCAGTTATAGCTATTTTTGCTCCTATTATAGCTCCCTATAATCCCAATGAAATAGATGTGATTAATAAATTAGAAAGTCCCAGTTCTGAACATATATTGGGTACCGATCATTTAGGAAGAGATACTTTAAGCAGACTAATTTACGGTTCGAGGATTGTGCTTGTAGTATCTGTACTGACAATATCTTTTGGTATTTTACTTGCTTTGATTTTTGGTGTTATTGCCGGTTACAGTTCGGAGATGGTAGGTAATGCTATGCTTGTCTTTTTTGATATAATTAAGTCTTTTCCTGCCTTATTATTTGCTATTACAGTACTTGCTCTTACAGGTCCAAGTATAGTTAACCTGATTATAATCATCGGTATTACCAGATTTCCTGCTTATGCCCGTTTAATAAGAGCTCAAACTCTTAGAGTCAGAAAACAGGAATATGTTATGGCTGCTGATGCAATTGGGGCTTCTAAAATATCTATAATGTATAAACA
>CAYRVO010000351.1:0-2031 GCA_964427565.1 uncultured Halanaerobiales bacterium
ACCTCCGACAACCTGATTAAAAGTCAGGTGCTCTACCGACTGAGCTAATGGCCCAAATGCAACGTTATCTATGTTAACATCTTTTTTCATTATTGTCAAGAATATTACATAGTTTTTAAAATAAATCATTAAAATTTATCTCTTGTTATAATTTTCACATATATAACCTATTTCTTCTTCACATTTATTATTTTCTTTAGTATTAACTTATATAGTAAAGAGCCTCCATCCAACGAGATACTAATATCTTTGATGAAAAACACAGATTTAGATGGAGAGTTTTACTTACGGTAAATATTTTGCAGGATTTACAGATTTACCTTTAACGAAAAGTCCAAAATGAAGATGTGAACCTGTACTTGCCCCTGTACTACCAGCTAAAGCAATAACCTGTCCAATTTTAATCCTTCTTCCTGCAGGTACCATGATTCTCGAATTATGTCCATAAAGAGTTTTTATACCCTGGCCATGATCAATAACAATAGTTTTACCAAAACCATTAATCCATCCTGACTGAATCACTCTACCTCCGGCTACTGCTCTAATTTTGCTTCCGTTGGGTACAGCAATATCAACACCTTTATGAAATTCTCTTTCATTACTAATTGGATGAATTCTCCATCCATATGATGATGATATCCTTCCCATCACTGGCCATATTAATGAACCCCGCGCCAGTTTGAATCTTTGCTGTGCCCCTTTACTTAAATGCGGAATAACTAAATTTTGATCAACATATATTGTATTACTATGTAAATTATTTGCCAGTTTAATAGTCTGAACATCACTCCCATATTTACGGGCAATTATAGAAAGGGCATCACCCCTTTGAACTTCATGAATTATAGCAGAATATATCTTACTTTCTTCTCCACCACCTCTACCGGTTTTAGGAATAAATAAATCCTGGCCAATAATAATTTTACTTTTATTCATCTTATTACGATCTTTAATATCTTCTACAGTTGTATCATATTTAACAGCTATTTCAGACAATGTATCACCTTTTTTAACTGTATATTTAATATCTTCAGCTGTTTCTTTTAAAAGCTTTAAAGTATTTCTACCAACAATACCATCTACATTCAATCCATTATTATGCTGGAAATCTTTAACTACTGATTTTGTTCTATAACCATATATTCCATCAATATTAATATTATATCCCAGTTCTTTTAACAATTTCTGTACTTCTCTTACTTCTTTGCCTCTATTATCTTTATCAATACTTACTGCTCCTACAGTTACAGATAATATTATTATTAATATGAATGATAGTACTAAAACCCTTCTTTTATTCATATTTTTTTATTTACTCCTTTTTATTTTTTTAGTAAATTTTAATATAATTGTTTAATTAACATGGTTTTGTTCTATATCAACCATGTTAATTATTTATGAAATCCCCTTACAACATTATAATTTTTTCTTTATATAATAAATAAAAAAAGCATATATTATTATTATTCTCTTTTAATAATAATATTCCTGCATATTATTTGAAGTCGCCCTCTATTTTAAAATTTTGAAAATCCAACTGTCTTAATGCTTCATATATTATTATTGCTACAGAATTAGATAAATTTAAAGAACGGGCATCATTTATCATAGGTATTCTTATACAGTTATCAATATTTTCAAGTAATAATTTTTTAGACAATCCTTCTGTTTCTTTTCCAAACAGTATAAAATCATCTATCTTATATTTTTTTTGATCATAACTTTGTAGGGCTCTTATTGTTGCAAAATAAAAATTATTATCAGGATATTTTGCAAATAATTCCTGTAAAGAATCATAATAATATATATCAAGTAAATGCCAGTAATCCAGTCCAGCTCTTTTTAAATATTTATCTTCAGTTGAAAAGCCAAGTGGTCTTACAAGATGTAAACTACTACCTGTTACTGCACATGTGCGGGCAATATTACCAGTATTCTGTGGAATTTCTGGCTCAACTAAAACAATATTCATATTAAATCCCCTCCGTTTTCAATAAAAATTTTATATCAGGAAGAGATTTTAGTCAAATA
>CAYRVO010000352.1:0-2030 GCA_964427565.1 uncultured Halanaerobiales bacterium
TAGCGGAGTGTGAATAAAAAGTGGATGTAACTAGAGGGGATGTTTATTATGCTGATTTAAACCCTGTTATTGGTTCCGAACAGGGAGGAGTAAGACCGGTATTGGTAATTCAAAATGATATAGGTAATAGATATAGTCCAACTGTTATTGTTGCTGCTATTACTTCCAAGATTGAAAAAGCTAAATTGCCTACTCATATTGAAATACCTGCAGACAGGAGTAATTTAAATAGAGATTCGGTAATTTTACTGGAACAAATAAGAACTATTGATAAAAAAAGGCTAAAAAGAAAAGTAACTCATCTAAATGCTGATATTCTTGAAAAAGTTGATGAAGCTATTGAAATTAGTCTGGGTCTAATAGATCTTTAGGTAAGGATTCTTTGGGTAACTGAAGAGTCTTTATTTTTTTGTTTAGTAAATTTGAGGAGATGGTATTTTGTCAGAAATATTGGTGAAAGTATACAGAGATAAATTAGTTGAAAGTATTCATAGAGGAGATATTGCAGTTGTAGATAAAAGTAATAAAGATTTATATGGATATGGTGATAATAGAAAGATAACTTACTGGCGTTCTGCAGCCAAACCTTTACAGGTTTTACCCCTTATTTTCACCGGTGTAGCAGAAAAATATGATTTCACTGAAAAAGAACTGGCACTTATGGCTGCATCTCATAGTGGAGAAAAAATACATACTGAAGTTATAAAAGAAATTTTAAGTAAGATAGGTCTTGACCAGACATATCTAAAGTGTGGAATACATCCTCCAATTCACAAGAAAACTGCACGGGAGATCTGGCAGGCTGGTGAAGAACCGGAACCGATTCATAATAATTGTTCGGGTAAACACTGTGCCCTTTTATCTTTGTGTAAACATTATGGATGGCCACTTGATTCTTACTATGAAATTAATCATCCTGTACAGAAATTAATCACTAAAACTATAAGTGAAGTAACAGAAGTAAAAGTAAATAATATTTATTACGGAGAAGACGGGTGTGGTGTCATAGTATTTGGTTTACCAATAAGAAATATGGCCTATGCTTATGCTCGGCTTGCTAATCCCCAATTATTATCACCTAAATACAGAGATGCTTCCCGGATAATTACTTCCTGTATGGAAAAGTATCCAGAGATGGTAGCAGGAACAGGTAGATTTAATACTGAGTTAATGAAAGTTACCGGTAATAAACTTATAGCTAAAAGTGGTGCACAGGGTGTTTTCTGTATTGGTGTTCATGATAAAATGGGAATTACCATAAAAGTAGAAGATGGTAATAAAAGGGCTATTCCACCTGTAGTTGTACAGATATTATCTAAACTTAATATTATATCTACTACCGAGAAAAAAAGACTGAAAAAATACAGGCAACCACGGGTAACAAATAATCTAAATCATAAAGTAGGAGAGGTAGTTCCCGAATTCGAACTGAATATTATATAAAGGGAGGAAAAGAGGATATGTTTGCTTTAAATAATGCTAAAATTATGACTATGGAGGATAATGAAATATTTACTGGCTCTATAGTAATTGAAGAAGATAAAATTCTAGATCTAGGTGAAAATCTAGAAATACCTCCTGACTGTAAAAAGATTGATGTACAGGGGAAAGTAGTTATGCCCGGTATGATAGATGCCCATACGCATTTAGGGATTGGTGAAGAGGGTCTCGGTTGGGAAGGCCGAGATTATAATGAAATGACAGATCCGATTACTCCTCATTTGCGGGCTATTGATGCAATTAATCCTGGAGATGATGGTTTCAAAAAAGCATATGAAAGCGGTATAACGACTGTTATGACTGGCCCTGGTAGTGCAAATGTACTGGGGGGCGAAAACCTAGTTATGAAGACAAAGGGAAATATTATTGATAATATGATTTTAAAAAATCCCGCCGGCATAAAAGCCGCCTTTGGTGAAAACCCTAAAAGAATTTACAATGAAAAGGATAAAGCGCCATCTACACGTATGGCAGTTGCCGGTCTGATTCGCCAAACATTGATGGCAGCTGAAGATTATAAAATTAAAAGA
>CAYRVO010000353.1:0-2023 GCA_964427565.1 uncultured Halanaerobiales bacterium
AATGGCAGTAGGGAGAGAACCCAATTTTGGTGGTATTGATGTTGAAGGATTAGGTTTAAAACTAAATAGTGGTGGTAAAGGTATAAAGGTTAACAATAAAATGGAAACAAATGTAGAAGGTATCTATGCTATTGGTGATGTTACCAATAAAACACTTCTTGCTCATGTTGCTTCCCATCAGGGTATTGTAGCAGTAAAAAATATTATGGGCCAGGATACTATTATGGATTATAGTGCGGTTCCCAGTGCAATATTTACTGATCCCGAAATAGCCACTGTGGGTCTGGATGAAACTGCAGCTATGCGTCAGGGAATAAAATTTGAGACAGGCAGATTTCCCTTTAGTGCCAATGGTAAAGTTTTAACTATGGGTGATAAGACAGGGTTTATTAAAATTATTAAAGATAAAGACAATGGTCAAGTGATAGGAGGATCTATTATTGGGGCCCATGCCACAGATCTTATTGCTGAGCTTACACTGGCTATAAAAAATAATTTAACTGCAGAAGATATTGCGGAAACTATTCATGCTCATCCTACTACAGCAGAAGTTATCCATGAGGCCGCGATGTCAGCAGAAGGAGGGGCTATTCATTTTGCATAATACTAAAATTTATCATTCAACATCCTTTGACCCCTGGCATAACTTAGCATTTGAAGAATATTTACTTAACCAGGTAGAAGAAAATGAGGTCATATTATATCTATGGCAGAATGATAATACTGTTGTTATTGGCAGGAATCAAAATGCCTGGAAGGAATGCCGGAGTGAATTACTTGCTGAAGAAGGTGGTAAACTTGCCCGCAGATTATCTGGTGGTGGTGCAGTGTACCATGATTTAGGAAATTTAAATTTCACTTTTATAATGGATAAAGATAACTATAATTTAAAAAAACAGCTAAAAGTAATTCTGGAGGCTGTCCGGGATCAGGGTATTGAGGCTGAGTTTTCCGGTCGCAATGATTTAGTGGTTAAAAGCAAGAAATTTTCTGGTAATGCTTTTTATTTTGGTAGTGAAACTGCTTATCATCATGGAACAATACTTGTCGATACAGATTTTGAAAAACTTGTTGAATATCTACAGGTATCAGAGGAAAAAATTAAATCAAAAGGTGTTGATTCTGTTCGTTCTCGGGTTATTAATCTCAAGGAATTAAAACCTAAAATTACAATAGAGGCTATCAAGGAATCGATGGCTGCCAGTTTTAAAGATATTTATGGCGGCACCCCTCGGGTAAAAGAAGTGAATACTGCTAAGTTTGAAGATAGTAAAGAACTTTATGATAAATATTCTTCCTGGGACTGGAGATTTGGCCGTACTCCTGATTTTGATATTAGCTTTGGAAAACGTTTTGACTGGGGAGATATTGAAATAGGCCTCTCAGCTAAACAGGGACATATTGATAGAGCAGAGATATATTCTGACGCCATGGAAGCTGATCTGATAGAGGATATAGCTGAGGGTCTTGTGGATATACCCTTTACAATGGATAATATTATTGCCAGTATAGATCAAGTGAATGCAAAAGAGGATAAAAAACATATTATTACTGATATAAAGGAGTGGCTACAGACCAAATCACTTTAAAAGAGTATTTTTCCTGCCAATTAAGAGATAACTACAGGAAAAGATTACTTTGTTAAATTTAAATAGGGAAAGATTTACTGGATGTAAATATTAAAAAAGAGTCCTGGCAGTATTGACAAGGACTCTTTTTTAAATGGCCAAAATTATTTTTGGATATTCTGGATAATTTTATAAGTTCCAACGTAATTTTAACTATTGGTGGACATATCCGTTTTTAATTAACCGGCAGCACAGCCAGTAATTAACAAAAACAGGCTTATTGAGATTAATATAAACATCAATTTATTCAACATATTGATTCACCCCCTGAAAATAAGATGGCTTCTATTAATGATTATTATTTTGCGAAATAAATTTTTTAATATGAGGTTGATTTTCCAAATACTGAGATATTATCAAAAAGTTTATATATTATTAAATTCGTCATATTATTA
>CAYRVO010000354.1:0-2021 GCA_964427565.1 uncultured Halanaerobiales bacterium
ACATTTAGCAAATTTGAGTTCATGAAGCTTCTTATTGTTGAGGATAATGTTGAAGTTGGAGCTAATGTTACTATAGATCGAGCTACAAGTGGTTCCACAATAATTGGTTCCGGAACAAAAATAGATAATCTTGTCCAGATTGCTCATAATGTAAAAATAGGTGAAAATTGTCTAGTTATTGCCCAAACCGGTATAGCCGGTAGCAGTAGATTAGAGGAAAGAGTTATTATTGCTGGTCAGGTAGGTGTAGTTGATCATGTAAAGATAGGATCAAAAACAAAAGTAGCCAGTAAGAGTTTAATAACAAAAAATATCCCTCAGGGAAGTTTTTACTCAGGGAACCCTGCCCATAATCATTTTCGGGAATTAAAAGAGCAGGCAGTTAGAAGAAGACTACCAAAATTAGATAAAAAAATTGAGGAATTGGAGAAAAGGATAAAAAAGCTGGAAGGTGAAATTAATTAATTATGAAAGCTCTTTAAACAATAAAAGTGTTATCAATTCTAATTAATTTGTTTTTTATTGTCAGGATTTAATTATCATTTTTGAGATTCAGAACACCTTTTACATTTAGTAACCCGAATCTGTATTTATTGTCAAGACCGGGTAAACCCAGATCAATTGCCGTCTGCTGCAGGCGGTTTTTTATAATTTGGGGGTCATTTATACCTGTGCTATATAGTAATGCTGTTACTCCGGCTACATGTGGAGTGGCCATAGAAGTACCTTCAGCCCGATTATATTCATAGACTGGCTTTTGTGAATGATTAATATAGCCAGAAGTACTAAGGATTGTATTATTATTTATAGATTTATTATTACTATTGCCCCCGGGTGCTACCAGATCAAGATTAGGACCAAAGTTTGAATAAGGAGTAATTTTAGTTTGTGGGCCAACTGCTCCTACACTGATAACTTCTGGATATTTAGCGGGATACAAAATGGGTGTTGAACCATTATTGCCAGCTGCTGCCACAATAGTTACTCCTTTACTAACTGCATGTTTGATTGCTTTTTGTAAAGGTTCTGAATAAAAAGAACCGGCAAGACTTAAATTTATGACCTGGGCACCATGTTCACTTGCCCAGTTTATACCTTTGATTAAATTACTATATGCTCCATTCCCCTGGGGTCCTATGACTCTGATAGGCATTATTTTTATATGCCAGTTGATACCTGCAATACCTTCACTATTATTGGTGACTGCCCCTATGATTCCTGCTACATGAGTACCATGACTAAAATATGTTGATGTATCGGTGGGGGTTCTATCATTATCGACAAAATCATATCCGCTAATAATATTATCTTTTAAATCTGGGTGATTGGGTAATATACCTGTATCAATAATAGCAACTACCACATCTTTAGTACCTTTATATTCACCCCAAATTTCTTCCATCTCTAATAATTTTAAATTCCACTGTTGTTCATAGAAAGGATCAGCAGGTATGTTTTGAATAAATAAAGGATAATCATATTCAATACAGGAGACTAAAGGATTTGTCTGCAGGGAACTTATAATATTGTTATTTTTTCCAGGAGTAAGTTTTACTTTATATGTATGATCACCAATTCTTTCTATTTTTTTTACTTTGCTTTGCAATACTTTCTTTTTTAACTGCTGAGGAGCTAATTTTTTTTTAAGCTCAATTATTAATTGTGAATGGTCAATACTGACTGTGTGCATTTGGTGAGAATTGAAAGTGATTGTTTTAGTTTCTGGTAATTGTTGCAAGTGGTTTTTTTTCAACATGAGTTGTATATTTGTTTTTATATTATTAATAAAAAAACTACTTTTGTTTGCAGCTATACTTTGACTACTAATAGATACCAGTGTTAATAATTGCAATACGATAATTATGGGGATTATTTTTTTTGCAAATTTAGATTTAGATTTCATATTTAAAACCTCACTTTTTATTTATAATTTAATGTATGTACTGCTCTGATTTAATTTGAGCATTTAATCAATTATGAAAAAATTCATTCTTGTTTTATATTGTCTTTGAAAAAGCTTT
>CAYRVO010000355.1:0-2016 GCA_964427565.1 uncultured Halanaerobiales bacterium
TCATATGCCCCGGCATTCTACCAGCTACAGGATGTATAGCAAATTTAACTTCTTTTTCCTTTTCTTCCATTTTATCTATTAGCTGTTTTACTTGTGACTGAGCCTGAGATAAAGCCATACCATAACCGGGAACAATAATTATCTTCTCTGCCTCTTTTATTATCTGTACTGCAGAATTTCCTGTTTCTTTAATAATTTCATTATCCTTATTTACCAAATCCGAACCGCTTCTGTCTATAAAATTATCTACTGTATTAGCAGCATCTCCCAATAACATTCTGACATTTTCTTTTTCATATAAAGGATTTTTTACACCAGAATAGCCAGGTTTTTTATCAAGATTTAGTACAAAAATATTTTGGGCTTCACTAACATTTAATATCGGCATCCCATAAATAGGTGTTCCTTCTTCTGTATTGGCTGCCGGATTAACTACATCATTAGCACCAACTACTATTGCTAAATCTGTATTTTTAAATTCCGGATTAATATCATCAATTCCATAAAGCTTATCATAGGAGATATTAACTTCTGCCAGTAATACATTCATATGCCCCGGCATTCTACCAGCTACAGGATGTATAGCAAATTTAACTTCTTTACCCTCTTTTTCCAGCTTTTCCATCAGTTCTTTTATCTGAGATTGAGCCTGAGCAACCGCCATACCATAACCGGGGATAATAACTACTCTTTCTGCTTTATTTATTATTTTTTTAATATGATTTTTACTATCTTCTTTTTCCTCTTTTTCATTTTTCTCTTCTTCAACTTTATCTATTAATTTATTTTTATTTATCTTTTCTTTTTGATTATCATTAACTTCATCTTCATTTTGTGTAGTTTTACCAGTCAAGATTGCAATAAGACTCCTATTCATAGCCTTACACATTATCTGGGTTAATATAAAACCTGCTGCCCCTACTATGCCTCCTATAGCAACTAACAAAGAATTATATATAGCAAAACCTGCTATTGCCGCAGCCAGCCCGGACATCGAATTCAAAAGTGAAATACTAATAGGCATATCTGCTCCACCAATACGAATAGTAAAAAATATACCGAAGGATAAAGAAAGAAACAGAGCAATTATTGATATTAAAATTATTGAATTTGTTGTTGAAAAACTAATGGCAATAAGTAAAAAGATGAGAATAAAAATTGTTAAAAAGCTTATAGTTGTATGACCCTTCAATATAACTGGCTTTTGCTCAATCCTCTGGTCAAGTTTTGCAGCAGCAATCATACTCCCGCTAAAGGTTATTGCACCAATAATCAAGGCCAGACCTGCAGTAAATTTGCTGAAAGAGCCCAGGCCTGTAAATTGATTAAAAAGAATAATCATAGCAACAAGAGCAGATGCCCCACCTCCAAATCCATTTAAAAGAGCAACCATCTGCGGCATCTGAATCATAACTACATTTAGTGCTAAAAAACTACCTATCAGTCCACCTATTAACATAGACAGCCACAATAAGGGAATGTTGATTATATTGTTAGCAACAAGTGTTAAAATAACTGCTCCCAGCATACATACAGAACCCATTAAATTCCCTTTGACAGCTGTTTCAGGAGAACTCATTAATTTTATACCCCAGATAATTCCAATTACAAAAAGAAGACCAATAATATTAAATAAAACTAAATCCATTTATTATTCACCTCATATCCTTTTTAAACATCTTGAGCATACGATGAGTAACTAGAAAACCGCTTACAACATTGATCACAGCAAATATAATCGCTACTACACCTAATATCTTATAACCAGTTTTTACTGCTGCAGCTGTAGCAACAAGAGAAGCAAGAATAGTTATTCCAGAAAGAGCATTCATTCCTGACATTAATGGTGTATGCAAAAGAGCCGGAACATTACTAATAACCCTGTATCCAATCCATGTAGCAATAATAAATATAATTATTAGAATAAATGGATTCATTATATCCCTCCTTTAATCTATTTTCATCGCTTCCAGTGCTCCTTTACGAACTATTTCGCCATTTTTTGTTACAAGAGAT
>CAYRVO010000356.1:0-2005 GCA_964427565.1 uncultured Halanaerobiales bacterium
GAAAACTGGAAAATGAAAGAATCCTATATCCCTCTGTATCTCTGTTAAGTCTTGTAGAAAAAAGGAGTATAACACTGGTTCAAAATACAAAGAACGGTAAAAGAATACTTGTTACAGCGACTCCTCTTTTTGAAAATGATGATAAAATTAAAAGAGTTATTGTTAATGCCAGAGATATTAATGAACTGGATGTTATTGTTGATAAATCAGAAGAAGAGGATTATTTAAAAACAGATATAAATACTAATAACAAATATGCATCCGATCATATTATATGTAAATCCCAGCAGATGAAAAATATTATTAATCTAGCAAGAAGAATTGGGGATACTGCTTCTACAGTATTAATTACAGGTGATTCAGGTGTTGGTAAAGAAGTTGTAGCCCGTTATATTCATGAACAGAGTGAAGAAAGGGAAAACTTTGTAAAAATTAATTGTGCTGCTATCCCGGAACGATTAATTGAATCAGAACTCTTTGGTTATGAAACAGGTGCTTTTAGTGGAGCCCGTAGAGATGGCAAACCGGGTTTAATAGAAAAGGCTGAAAAAGGAACTCTATTTTTAGATGAAATAGGAGAAATGCCGCTAAATATGCAGGCTAAATTGCTGCAGGTTATACAGGAGCATAGAGTGGTAAGGATAGGTGGGGTAGAACCGATTGAAGTTGATTTCAGACTTATTACTGCAACTAACAGAGATATAAAGAAAATGGTTGCTGAAAGTAAATTTAGGGAGGATTTATATTATAGATTAAATGTTGTACCTATAAATATACCACCTTTAAAACAGAGGAAGGAAGATATAATACCATTAGTTGAGCATTTCACAAACTTATTTAATGAAAAGTATAATAAAAAAATTAAATTTAATAAAAAGGCAGAACAACTTTTATATAAATATAATTGGTCTGGCAATGTACGGGAATTGATTAATTTACTGGAAAGAGTTATAGTTACTACTGAAAATAAAGTAATTGATGATAAATTTTTACAAGGTTTTATTGATTTAGAGGGGAATACAGATGAAGCCGGAATTACTGTCAGTGGTATAATACCAATAAAAGATGCGGTAGTTGAGGTGGAAAAAAAATTATTATTAATGGCTAAAGAAAAAGGAAAATCAACTTATGATATGGCCAAAATTTTAGGAGTTAATCAATCTACAATTGTTAGGAAATTGAATAAATACTTTGATTAATGCAAAAAAGCATTTTATAATGCGATTAAGCATTATGTTTAATCTAACTCTATTATTATTGTTATACCAAGTATAATTGAAAACATGAATAAATAAAAATAAAAATATTAAATGAATTTAAGCATCAAATATTGCTTTAATTATATTTGTGAAATATTTATAATAGTAAGTATATTCCCAAAGGATGCTATATTAACAGTGATAATAAATATTAATTAAAGATATAATATTTGATGGTATGAAATATGCACACATAAATTTATGTATAATCAATGTAGATAGTAAAAATTTTAAACTACTTTATGAAAGATATCACAATCACAATATGCAGGAGGGGGATAAAATTACAGACCGAAAAATATACATGAAATTGTAAAAAAATAATGTAATAAAGGGAGAGATGGATAAAATAATAGTTGTTAAAACTGATAATGTATTTTTTTAAGGGGTTATGAGAAAAATATCACATTCACAATACAAGGGGGTATATTTAATGTCAGCATTAGAGGAAAAATATTTAGAGGAATTAGGATCTTATGATTGGAAAGAAATAAATCCTGAATTAAGGCAAAAAAATAAAAATGATTCAGTAGTTGATGTAATTCAGAGTGAACTTAGAGATATTATAAATGAAAACAGGGATGAAGAGGATGCATTAATTGAGGTACTGCATAAAGTACAGGATTTGATTGGTTTTATACCTGTTCCCGTACAGAAAAAAATTGCTTTAGGGCTGGGGGTTGTACCTGGTGAAGTGTCAAGTGTAATATCTTTTTATGCTCATTTTTCCGAAAAACCACTTGGGA
>CAYRVO010000357.1:0-1997 GCA_964427565.1 uncultured Halanaerobiales bacterium
ATGTTACATCAAACTTTACACAAAGATCTTGAGCAAAAGAACAGGTATCTTTATTGTCACAACGTTTCCTTCTCCTGGATTCTGCCTCCACAACTATCCCCCCTCTATAAAGATATTTCTATATTAATCACCACAGCTAACATCCACATCATCTATGTCAGCATCAACTGTAAAAGTTACGTCAAATTTTACACACAGCCTCTGTGCAAAAGGACAAGTATCCTGATTATCATCACATCTATCCCTATCTAGTCTCATAATACATCTCTCCTTTATATCTTTGTTTTATTATATGTATATAAAATTCAAAATGTGTTCTGAAACATATTTTTTACAAGTTTAATTTACAATGATTCTAATCTTTCACCAACTACTTTTATAATTATTATGCTGAACAAAATAATTAAAACCCTGTACAACCTTTCCAGGTTATACAGGGCTAATATTTATCTATTAATTATTTATAGTTTGAATTTATTAACTGATCTTTCTAATTTCTCGGCCATCTTTGATAATTCGCGAGCAAAACTAACAATTTCATCTGTTGAAGCAATTTGTTCTTCACTTGATGCTGCTACCTCTTCGGAATTACTTGCTGCTTCTTGACTAACTGCTGCTATCTGTTTTATAGCTTCTTCTACATCTTTACTATTATTACTTACTTTATTCGCATACTTATCTATCTTTTCTATTAAGTCCCTTAAATTTACTACAGCTCCATTTATTTCTTTAAATGAATTACCTGTTTCTTCAATTGCATCAACACTTTTATATACTACCTCTTCAGTATTATCCATTTTTTCTACCGCAGTACCGACTCCATTTTGTATATCTGTTATTAATTTTGCTATCTGTTCAGTAGCATTTGCTGATTCTTCTGCCAGTTCTCTTATCTCATCGGCAACTACACTAAAGCCTCTACCTGCTTCTCCGGCCCTAGCTGCCTCTATTGCTGCATTTAAAGCCAATAAATTAGTTTGTCCAGCTATATCATTAATTAATTCCACAATCTCACCAATTTCTTCAGATAAATTACCCAATTTATCTATTGTAGTTGCAACTTCACTGGAATTACTCTTTACATTTTGTATTTGATTAACTGACTTATTTATTGAATCATTTCCTCCTTCAATATTATCCATTACATTATCAGCCTGTTCATCCATATCTTTTGACATTTTATTTACATCATCAAGCTGTTTAATAAGTTCACCGATTGTACTATTAGTCTCTTCAACCTGAGCTGATTGTTCTTGAGCACCAGAAGCAACATTTTGAATTGCTGTACCTACCTGTTCTGCAGCTTCCCCAACCTGTTTACCCGTTGATTTTAATGTATCACTAGAATTACTTACTTCTTTTGATAATTCTGCTACTTGTTCTATCATGTTTCTTAAACCTTGTATCATCTTATTTACAGATATAATTAATTTCCCTATCTCATCTTCCTTATTAACTCTATATTCTTTAATATCTATATCCTTACTTAAATCACCCTTAGCCACTTCCATAACCACATTACTTAATTTTTCTACTGGTCTGGTTATGGATCGGGCAATAAAGTAAGTAGTTACTATACCCACTAATATAGCTATCAGACCAATTATTAAACTACCATTTCTAACTACAGTAAGAGAACTTAATATATCATTTATAGAAGCACTGATAGCAACCGACCAACCTGTCATTTCTACTGGAGCAAATGATACTCCTTTTTCCTCCCCATTATAATTATAAAAGGTAAATCCTGAATCTCCTTTAATCATTCTATTTAAAATCTGGTTGAAATCTTTATTTTTAAATAACCCGTTCTTCTGCATATTTTTGTTCTCAGGCTGAGCCAAAATATTTTTATTGTTATCAATTAAATCATAGTCTAATGAAAACATATTGCTATATGGTTCATCAAAAACAAATTCCTTAAATACTTTATTTAAAAATTTTCTATTCTTCTCCAAAGTAATTGCGAATGCTCTTGATAAATTGTTTTCTTTTGG
>CAYRVO010000358.1:0-1997 GCA_964427565.1 uncultured Halanaerobiales bacterium
TCTCAACTTCTTTTTTACTGCCTAGTTCAATTCCCCTTTCACAGGGACTTCCTGTCAATTCAATTACTTCAAACTTATCATTATGCACTGTCTGGCCTCCTCATATAATCTGTAAAAAACAGCCTGGAAGCAGATGAAAATACTACCCCCAGGCAATAATTTTTATAGCTTTAATTTCTAAATTTAATATTTAATCTACTCTTTTTCCCAGTATCTATATTGATTGTAATGACCGAGAAATGCTGGTTTTACCTTATCATTACTTACATAAACTTTTGCACCATTTGTAAGCCAGATAATTGCTGCATCTTCATCCATTAGTCTCTGCATTTCTATATACATTTCTTCCCGTTTTTCTTGATCCATACAAACAGCAGCTTCCTCTGCAAGCCTATCATACTCATTGTTTGACCATTTCAGGAAATTCCACTTACCTATTTGATCAGAAGTAAACCAGGCTACCCAGTAACCGGGATCAAGTGTTAGAGCAAAGGCACCATAGAACATACCAGGATTATCATGTTTACCCAGATAAGGATACCATTCACCCTGTTCTACAACATTAATCTGAACATTAATCCCTACATCTTCCAGTTCTTGCTTCACAATTTGGGCAACATTCATAGATGTCGGATCAGTGGAAACAGTCATTTTAGTCTTAAATCCATCAGGATAACCGGCATCAACAAGTAATTTCTTTGCTTTTTCAACATCTCTTTCATATTGAGGAGCATCTTCCCAGTGCCCCAGGATCCCGGGAGCAATCATTGATTTTGCTCTCTTAGGAATATTATTAAAAGCACCGGCAATAATCTCATCAATATTTACACCATACCTTATTGCTTTTCTTACCTTAATATTATCAAAAGGAGCATGTTTATGATTAAATCCTATAAAAGTGTATTTTAAAGCGGAAGGAATATGAACATCTACATTAGATTTATTTCTATATCTCTCAACAGAATCCAGTGAAATTTCAGTTACATCAAGATCGCCCCTATCAAAGTTCATTTCAGCAATTTTTTTATCCTGTATAGGGTAAATTTCAATCTTTTTAAAGTCTGGTTGTTTAGCAAAATATTCATCAAATTTTTTCAGAACAATTTTCTGTTCGGGTTTCCATTCTTGCCAGTAATAAGGTCCTGAACCTACCGGCTTGGTAGCAAATTTTTTACCAAGGTCTTTATATGCTTCTTTACTTATTATACATCCGGGAGTAAATGGTAAAGTAGTTATAAAAAGAGGAGCAAAAGCTTTTTCAAGAATTATTTTACCGCTATACTTACCGGTTACTTCAACATGGTCAAGTGTTTTCCAATCTGAAGCATATTCGGAATTTTCCTCTGGATCTATTATTCTTTCAAAAGAAAATTTAACATCCTCAGCAGTCATTTCACCATAACCCTTATGAAATTGAATACCTTCTTTTAGCTTAAAGGTTACAACTGTACCTTCCTCATTAATCTCCAGTTTTTCTGCAGCATCATTAATTAATTTTGAAGACCCTTCTTTATATCTTACAAGGCGGCTATATAAAAGTAGATCTATGTCATACTCTGATACTGCATGAGCAGGATCCACTGTAGTTATGTCCTGTCCTAATCTAATCCTTGTCTTAAGAACATCCTCATCTGCTCCACAAACTGCCATACTGGCAAAAACTAATATTAAAGCCAGTGTAATAACCATCATCATTTTTTTAATTTTCATGAAATTTGAAACCTCCTTTTTGATATTTAGTAATATTTTGATCATTTAATTATTTTTTATCACTCCTTCCATCTTTAATTGTTGCTTTAAATATATAAAACTTATTAAACTATTGTTAACTTTTTATACTAACATTCTATAGCAAATGACAGGCAGCAAAATGCCCATCTTTATGTTCTTTAAACTCTGGTTCCTCTTTACTACAGATATTCATTGCTTTCGGACAGCGGGAATGAAATCTACATCCTGATGGTGGATCTACCGGACTCGGTACATCACCCTCCAGT
>CAYRVO010000359.1:0-1980 GCA_964427565.1 uncultured Halanaerobiales bacterium
ACTGCCATCAAAACTCCAATTACCAGAGCAAAAACAACCGCCCCTATAGCACGGGCCAGGCCTAACTGCCAACCCAATACTCTAGCTGTAAGAATAATAGCTAAAACATTGATAGCCGGTCCTGAATAAAGAAAAGCAGTAGCAGGGCCAATTCCAGCCCCTCTTTTATATATTCCTGCAAAAAGCGGTAATACAGTACAGGAACAAACAGCCAGTATTGTTCCTGAAACTGAAGCTACCGAATAGGAAACCCACTTTTTTGCTTCTCTACCAAAATATTTTATAACTGCCTGCTGTGATATAAAATTTGCAATTGCTCCAGCAATAAAGAAAGCCGGTATTAAACAAAATAAAACATGTTCTCTGGCATATTCCTGAAGCATATGAAAAGATTCCAGTATAGCTTTTTGTAATTTCGGATCATTAAATGGTACATAAAATGCTGCCAGAAAAACAGCTACATAGAGTAAAAATTTCTTTTTTTTAGTCATTTCTTCCCCCCCCCATTGGTTCAAGTTCTTCCATTTTTCTTTTTAAATCTTCATGTAATATCTGATCAATACATTTAAAAAAATTCCTGATACAGGGAGTTCTTAAAATATAGTTTACCTTTAAACCATCTTTTTCTGAATCAACAATTCCTGCCTTTTTTAAAACACTAAGGTGTTTAGAAACTGAAGATTGGCTAACAGCAAGAATATCAGTTAATTCACATACACAATGTTCACCTTCTTCAGCCAAAATATCGATAATCTGTAATCTAGTTTTATGGGCCAGAGCCTTGGCAACATTTGCTCTCGCTTTATAAATACTTTTATTTATTGTAATCAACCCCCTTCTGTTGTATTTTAAAAAATTATGTTATTTACTTCAGTAGTTTAATACTATATTATAATATTGGAATATTGTTGTCAAGTAAACTTGGAACTTTTTTTAAAAAATATTTTTCATTGACAAAAAGAATATTTAGTTATATAATTTTTTCTGCATATGTTCATAAATCTTTTTTTGAAAATGTTACAGTATATGGTTTCTAATATTACATAATACTTTTCTACATTTATTTGGATTTTTTTATTATTAATCATAAAAATAATTTAAAGGAAGTGAAACATATTATGAATATCTATTTATTAATTACGAGCATATTATTTATAGCAATCTTCATGGCTATGGTAGGAAAAGGTGGTGGCAACTTCTATATCCTGGCAATGATAACAGCAGGTGTTTCCATGCATCATGCTGCAACCACCTCCCAATTAATCATGATGACAACTGCCACAATATCTATGCTTGTTTTTAATAAAAACAAAAGAGTTGACTGGAAACTGGCATTAGTTATTGATCCGGCCACAGATATAATGGCTCTTGTAGGCGGATATCTAGCAGGCGGTTTTGAAGGATATATTTTGAAATTAATGTTTGCCATTTCATTAATAATAGTTTCTATATTTATGTTTATTCCTGTAAAAAATAAAAAATTTAAAAAGGCAGATAGATTTGGCTTCTGGGAAAGAGATTTTGGAGATAATCACTATGTAGTTAATCTCTGGTTAACAATACCAGTTGCAGCTATAGTAGGCTTTTTTGCTGGAGCTATTGGAATTTCAGGAGGATCATTCAAAATTCCTTTAATGGTTTTAGCAGGAGGTGTTCCTATAGGAATAGCAGTAGGAACTTCCTCAGCCATGGTCGCAGTAACAGCTTTAATGGGTTTTATAGGCCATGGTCTACAGGGAAATATAAATCTTTCTCTGGCAATTCCTCTGGTAATAGCAGCAGTAGCTGGCGGTTTAATAGGAAGTAAACGGGCTGTAAAATCAAAATCTAAAAATTTAAAACTAATTTTTGCAGCAATCAATATTTTAGCAGCAGTTTTTATGATTATTAATATTTCATTATAAATATATATTAAGACATCTGTTTTTAATAATGAACATTAAATTCTCTATTTCCAATTACTTCCCTGTTCAGGAGCCT
>CAYRVO010000360.1:0-1978 GCA_964427565.1 uncultured Halanaerobiales bacterium
TAATACCGGCAATCGTATATCCTATATATATCTGGATAATCATTTTTGTTGAACGACGTATATGGGGAAGTAATTGATCGGTTCTTCCTTCAGCCTGATATAATCCCAATCCCTGCATCGGTAAAATAGAGGAAAGAGCGATAACAGCCAGACCGGCGCCTCCCAAAAACTGCATAATACTTCTCCAAAAAAGATAAATAGTAGGAGTTTGGGAAACATCCATTACTGATAAGCCAGTAGTTGTCCAACCACTTACCACCTCAAAAATAGCCTGTGTCCAGCTCATATCAAGACCCCAGATAAAAGGTAATGTAGATAAAAATATGGCAATTATCCAGGATAAGACAACTATTATCCCACCTTCTTTAAGTGTAAGTGTTATATCTTTCTCTTCATAACCCAGCTTAAAATAAAATAGATAACCGAGAAGAAAGGTAAGTAAAGCTGAATACAAAAAATACTTGCCATATATCCAGTCACCCGGGAATTTGATAATTAGCATCAGGGGAGAAAGTAAAGCCCCACCTATTATCATTGCAATAACACCAGTATATTTAATAATCAATCCATATCTTGTCTTAAGTATTTTTATGTACTTCAATCCTCTTCACCACCGAGTATTTTAATTGCCATCGCCTGTTCTTCTGGAAGTGATATAATCAGAATTTTATCTCCTGATTTTATTACCGTACTTCCCCGGGGAATTACTATATCCCCATCCCTTATAATTCCTCCCAGAACAATACTTAAGGGAAGATCAATTTCTTTTAATGTCTTACCCGCAGCAGGAGCATCATCGGGTATAATATACTGGGTTACACTCAATTTACCTCCTTCCAGTGTAAGTAAATTACTTATATCTTCATAAACTACATTCTGCTCAATTAGAGAACCTAACAAATCAGTAATATTAAAAATTGAGGTAACACCCAGCTCACTAAATAAAAATTCATTATCAGGATCATTGACAAGAGCTGTAGTTCTTTCTACACCAAAATATTTTTGGGCCATCATACATATGAATAGATTCTCATGATCCTTACCTGTAAGCGCTACCAGGACATCTGTTTTATAAATACCTGCATCTTCTAAAATTTCAGGGTCAGAACCATCACCATAAATAATAGTAGCCTTTAATTTACGGGCAATTTCTTTAGAATAATTTCTATCCTTATTCACAATAATCACAAAGTGCCCTTTTGAAATTAAATTTTTGGCAAGATGATAAATCAACTTTCCGCCACCAATTAACATTATCTGCATTGTTAACCCTCAATTCGTTCTATTTTTTTAATAAAAGAATCAACCAGTAAATTTATAGGTGAAAAAGTTTCCACAGAAGCTAAATCCTCAAACATATACGTATTTTCAGGATCAACTATTCTTACCATAACCTTTGGAACTTTGAATATTTCTCTTGCCATCTGTGTAACCATATAATTGATCCTGTCATCACCGGTTGTAACAACAATAATATCTGCTGTATTTATTTTAGCGTTCTTTAGTACATCATGTTCGAGGGTATCTCCTTCCACCTTAAATCCAGAATATTCTACAGGTAATTTGTTAAAAGAATATGTGTCTTTATCTAGCACTACCACATCATGGCCTTTTTGTGACAGTAAACCTGCCAGATTAGAACCTGTGCGCCCACAACCAATTATTACTATATACATTATTCATCTTCATCTCCCAGATTTCTATCTTCAATATCCATTTTATTTTCCATACCCATTTCGCCTGCCCGCTGCAAATTGTCATTAGCAGGGTTATAGGAAGGGTCAAGTGATATAGCAGCACGGTACATTTTCATCGCTTTCGGATGTTCACCCCGTAATTCGTAAATCACACCTAATAAATTAAATGGCTCAGGTTTTCCGGTATTAGCAGAAGTAGCCTTGGTAATTTCATATCCAGAAGGATTACAGGAAATTTTTCTTCATTAAATTTTTCCAGACCATCTTCACCATTTATTGCT
>CAYRVO010000361.1:0-1974 GCA_964427565.1 uncultured Halanaerobiales bacterium
CCTAACTAGACCAATTTTATTATTTATATTATTATCAGTTTTTTCATTAATAAAAGTAACCGATATGTTTTCTGCTGCCAGTATGATGGGAACTATGTTAGAAATTAGTCTTTCTTTTTTTGCATCATATTACCTTTTCAGGAATAAGGCTGATACATTTCACAAAAAGATGTTAAAGATACTTCTTATTGGTGGAGTTTTTTCTGGTTTGGTTGGTATATATGAAAAATTTGCTTTAAATCCTAGAAGATTGCATTTAGTTTTAAATAGCAATATATTGGGAATATACATGATGTTTTTATTTTTTCTTGCTTTTAGTTTGATTTTCAGAAAAAATTTATAGTATAAAATTAGGGGTATTTTATTAGTTATTATTTATGGGTTTAATTTAATATATTCATTATCTAGATCGGCTTTTTTGGGAGCAATTTCCGGTTTGATTTTCTTTTTTTCATTTAAAAGTAAAAAATTATTAATTTGTTTTTTAATTATACTTCTTATTTCACCTCTGTTTTTACCTGTATCATTAACAAGTAGATTTACTGAAACATATCAAAAATTTGCAAAAGGTGATTATGAGCAGAGAATATATATTTGGGAAAGTGCATATAAAATGTTTAAAAAAGCTCCCGTTTTTGGTGTTGGGATTGGACAATTCCGGAAATATTATAAAATATATGTATCTTCAGAAGCACCAGAAAAAAGATTACATAACCATGCTCATAATATATTCATTCAAATAATATCAGAATTTGGTATTGTTGGTTTCTTGATTTTTATATATTTATTAACTTTGTTAATTAAAACAATTTATAATTCACTACCCTTTTCTGATAATTATAAGGGAGATTTGTTACTGGGTTTTTCTGCAGCTCTTACCGGTTTTTTTGTGCAAGAGATGTTTGAATTTAGTATATCAAGCTCTGCTTTTACAATATTATTCTGTATTTTATTGGGCTGGTATTTGGCAATAATAAATGCAAATTAGTATTGGTGATATTTTACTGTTTTTAAAAGAGAATCATTTAAAAGACTGATAAGTAAGGTGGTGACTATCATCTATTTTCTCTATAACATAGTTTTTACTATACTGACTCCTTTATTATTTGTTTATACTTTTTTTAAGGATCAAAAGTTGGATAGAAGCAGTATATTTTATAGATTTGGTATAATAGGTAAATCAATAACCCGTAATCTATCATCAGATAAAAAAAGAGTCTGGATTCATGCAGTTTCAGTAGGTGAAATCAATGCAATTAAAAGTTTTATAAATTCTTTGAAGAAAAAAAACCCCGATGTGGAGATAATTATTTCTACTATTACAGCTACCGGTCAGGAAGTAGCCTGTGAAAATTTTTCCCATATTGCTCATATTATATATCTTCCCTATGATTTTTTTTGGAGTGCCAAAAGGATAATGAAGTTAATTCAGCCAGATGTTTTTATTACTATTGAAACTGAAATTTGGCCTAATATGTTAAGAGAAGCCCGGAGAGTTGGAGCTAGTGTTCTTATGGTTAATGGACGGATATCTCCCAGATCAATTGATAGTTATAAAAAAATTAAAGCTTTTATGGCTGAGGTTCTTGCTAATTATGATAAAATGAGTATGATTATGGAACACGATGCAGATAGGATAAAAAGCCTGGGTGCTTCTGAAAATAAAGTAGTAGTCAACGGAAATAGTAAATATGATCATTTAGCTGGTCAGGTTGATTTTGATGTAAAAGATGAAATTTATCAAACATATAATTTAACACCAGATACACCGATTTTTATTGCAGGAAGCACCAGAACAGGAGAAGATGAAATTATAATTGATGTATATAAAAAATTATTGATTGATTATCCCCACTTAATTTTGATACTTGTTCCGCGTCATATAAAACGAGCTGGTAGTATCCGTAAAAAAGTTAAAGAAAAAGGATTTAAGACTATATTAAAGATTGAAATAGATAAGGATAAAAAGCGAAA
>CAYRVO010000362.1:0-1955 GCA_964427565.1 uncultured Halanaerobiales bacterium
GAATATTTGAATTTGCTGATAATTTAATTGGGCATATAACAGGTGGACTTGCTCAGGTTAATGTTCTTTTAAGTATTATATTTGCTGGGATGTCAGGTTCTGCTCTTGCAGATACAGCTGGTCTGGGGGAAATAGAAGTAAAATCAATGATTGATAGAGGATTTGACAGAAATTTTGCAGCTGCTATTACATCTTCATCTTCTTCAATTGGTCCTATTATACCACCCAGTATTATTATGGTTATTTATGGGTCAATTGCAGGAGTTTCAATTGGTGGATTATTTCTAGGTGGTATAGTACCGGGTTTGATTATGGGCTTAGGCTTGATGGTAATAAATTATATTATATGTAAAAAAAGAAACTACCCCAAGAATGATAGTTTTCCAGGATTTAAAACAATCTTGATATCTTTTGCTAAAGCTATTCCACCTCTTTTAACCCCTGTTATTATTCTGGGAGGTATTGTCTTAGGTATATTTACACCTACTGAAGCAGCTTTAATTGCTTCACTATATGCGTTTTTTCTTGGTTTTGTAGTTTATAGAGAAATTAGTATCAAAGAATTGTTAAAAGTTTTACTTGAAGTATTAAAAACAACTTCTTCTATCATGATTATTATCGGTTTTGCCAGTGTATTTGCTCGTATACTTACTCAACAGGGTGTACCTCAACAAATCGGTAGTGTATTAACAAGTATTACTACAAATCCTTTATTAATAATTCTTATAATAAATGTATTCTTACTTATTCTGGGTTGTTTTATGGATGTTATTGCATCATTAATAGCTGTTACACCTATGCTTTTGCCAGTAATTGATACATTACCAATTTCAAGACTACATTTTGGTGTTATTATTGTTCTGAACCTTACAATTGCTTTAAATACTCCTCCGATGGGAGCATCACTTTTTGTAGTAACTAAAATTGCTAAAACTAAAATAGAAGATACCTTTAAAGCAATGATTCCTTATTTGTTTGTACTGATCGCGGTATTATTTTTAATATCTTATTTTCCTGCACTGGTAACATATCTTCCTTCATTATTAATGTAATATATGTTACTCAAAATGATTATCTATTTTTTAAATGTTTTAATACAGAAGAAGGATTAATTAAAATATAGTAAGTAATATAATTTATATATTCTAAATCAGTTAATAAAGGAGTGTTTATTATGGAAAAAGTTATAAGTAAAGAACAGGCAGCAAAAATGATAAACAATGGTGACGAGATAGTCTGGAATAGTTTTGGTTCACTCGGATTTCCAGAAGAACTATGCAGGGTTATTGGTGATAGATTTTTAGAAACAGGAGAACCTAATAATTTAAGTTACTTTTTTGCAACTGCAGGTGTCTGGGATGATACACGTATGATTGAGCTGATGAGTTATGAAGGTATGGTAAAAAAGGTTATCACATCACATTTTACACCAATATTAAAAATTCAAAAAATGGTTGCCGAAAATAAAATAGAAGGATATAACCTTCCACTGGGTATAATATCTCATCTTTTTCGTGCAGCTGCCGGTCGAAAACCAGGAATTTTATCAAAAGTAGGTTTAAAAACATGTATGGATCCCCGTAATGGTGGTGGTGCACAGAATGAGTTATCTCAGGAAAAAATAGTAGATTTGATTGATATCGATAGTGAAGAATATCTTCTCTATAAGACACCAAAGCCGGATGTTGCTCTTTTACGGGGAACTACTGCTGATATAAATGGGAATATTACAATGGAAAAAGAAGCGGTTTATTTAGATCCTTTTGTAGCAGCAATGTCAGCAAAAGCTAATGGGGGAAAGGTAATTGTTCAGGTCGAGCGATTGTCTGGAGAAAAAGCAGTTGCTAGAAATGTTAAAATACCGGGCACAATCATTGATGCAATAGTAGTAGCTCCCAAACAAAAGCAGGTTATGATTGAAGATTATAATCCGACATATACTGGAGAAATTAGAG
>CAYRVO010000363.1:0-1941 GCA_964427565.1 uncultured Halanaerobiales bacterium
ATATCCTTTTTGTTCCATATTCGCCCCTCCCTTTTTTAAATCCAAAAGTATATACACATTTTATAATATGGAAAGAATAACTTATTTAAATTGTATTTCTCTTCGGTTTTTTACTGGTTCTAATAAATTTACCTAAAGAATATATTATTTTTAATTCTTACTAAATTGATTGTTAATTTGTTTTTGGGTGTTATAATACAATCTAAACATTCTTTTTATTCCTACAAAAAATTATAAAACAATTTAAAAACAAGTTTATCAAAGTACCTTTACATTTATCTTCCTTCTCCTGGAACCATCAAACTCACAAAAAATTATTCCCTGCCAGCGACCGAGTTCCAGATGACCACCATTGATAATTACAGTTTCATTACTACCTATAATACTACTTTTGATATGAGCAGCTGAATTACCTTCAAGATGTTTATAATTATCATTAAAAGGAATAATCTTATTTAATTCTTTAACTATATCCTCTTTAACAGAAGGATCAGCATTCTCATTTATTGTAATAGCAGCAGTTGTATGAGGAATATTTATTTGAACAATCCCTTCATCTATTTCAGATTTGCTTACTACATTCCTTATTTTAGAGGTTATATCAACTAATTCAACTTTTTTATTTGTCTTTATACTTAACTGCTCAAACATTTTTTAATACCTCCTTTTTGCTTTACAATATTATTATTTACACCAATATATATAATTAACTTGAGCCAGAGGACTGAATTTCAGATAAACCCAATCATAGCTCAAGTTATTATCTTATTTATACAAGATCAGTTGCTAAATCTTTTGCTGAAGCTGCATCAGGTGCCCAGCCATCAGCACCAATTTCATCTGCAAAATCCTGAGTTACCGGAGCTCCACCAACAATTATCTTAACATCATCTCTGATTCCTTCTTCTGTAAGTACTTCAATTACATTTTTCATTTCCAGCATTGTAGTAGTTAAAAGAGCACTCATACCCAGTACATCAGGTTCATTTTCTTTAACTGCTTCTACAAATTCTTCTGCTTCAGCATCTACACCAATATCAACAACCTCCATGCCACTACTTTCCATTAACATACCAACCAAATTTTTGCCAATATCATGAAGGTCACCGGATACTGTACCTAAAACAACCTTACCTGGTGATTCAACATCACCTTCAACTAATAAAGGCTTTACTATTTCCATACCGGCCTTCATTGACTTTGCAGCCATTAATACTTCAGGTACAAACATATCTCCACCTTTGAATCTTTGACCTACTACATTCATTCCTTTAATAAGTCCACCACTAATAATTTCCTTAGGTGCTACTTCATCTTCAATTGCTTCATTTACTAATTTTTCTACTTCTGCTAGATTACCTTCAATTACTGCACTTCCCATTTTCTCTAGATTAGCCATAATTATTTATATCCTCCTTGATATATTATTTATTTTAAACTTTAATTAATGTATCTAATAATTTTATACTTCTATAATCCTATTGCTTGTAATTAATATCACATGTTCTTACTCTGTTTTCTTATATTATTTTAATAACCTCTATTTGTTTATTAATATCCATAGACCACCTCCTGATAGGATATCATTGAACAAGATACTAATTATTCTTCCTATAATATCTTCTTTAAAATAGTATTAAATTCCTTCAAGTTTTATAAATTTTTTTTGCTGGTTATTTATTTTTGATTTTTTATTTCAAAAATTCTAGCCAGACATCAGTTTATTATTAGTTTACAATTACAGAAACCCCATTCACTATAACACTAATATCAGCATCATTACCGGTCAATTTAATAGCCATATTTATTGCTTCCTCTACATTTCTGGCATATTTCATATGCATATTTTCTACCATTGTTCGGGGAGCATCTGTGACCAAAATCACTGTATACTTAAGCAATATTCTGGCTAATATCTGAGACTGCCACTGGTCCAAAATA
>CAYRVO010000364.1:0-1940 GCA_964427565.1 uncultured Halanaerobiales bacterium
GTTTTATTGTCTGTGATGAGCCGACTGCCGGTCTTGATGTTTCAATTATGGCTGCCGTCCTTAATTTAATGAAGGAGTTGCAGGATGAATTTGAGTTAACTTTTCTCTGGATTTCACATAATCTGCATGTTGTTAAACATATAAGTAATAAGATAGGTGTTATGTATCTTGGAAAAATGGTTGAACAGGGAGATGTAGATGAGTTATTCAATAATCCTTTACACCCCTATACGGAAGCTCTATTTTCTTCTATACCCCAGGTTAATAGAGAAGGAGAGTATGAGCAGCGGGTAGTTCTGGAGGGTGAAGTACCAAGTCCTATAAATCCCCCCCGGGGATGTAGTTTTCATCCTCGCTGTAAATATGCAGATAAAAAGTGCAGGGAAGAGGAACCTGTTTTAAAGAAAATAGATGACAGTCATTATGTGGCCTGCCATAAATATTAAAAATTCAGGAGGAGAACAAAGTGGAATTTAATAATATAATTAGGGCCATAGATGTTCATGTGGCTGGAGAACCTTTACGTTTCATAGTTGATGGTATACCTGCCTTAAAGGGTAAGACAATGAATGATAAGATGAATTATATGAAGGAAAATTATGATCACCTGCGCAAAAGTGCCCTGCGAGAGCCCCGGGGATTCAAAGATATTTTTGGTGGGGTTGTAACAGAACCGGTAACTGAGAATGCTGACTGTGGTGCTTTTTACCTGGATTGTGGTACTTATTATCCTATGTGTGGTACGGGTACCATTGGTCTGGCAGTTATGATGGTTAATACTGGCAGGGTTAAAGCCAGTGAACCGGTAACTACAGTAACAATTGATACTCCAGGTGGTCAGGTCACCTGTGATGTTAATGTAGAGGGCGGTCATGCTAATTCTGCCGAATATGTAAATGTTCCCTCATTTCTTTACCGCAGGGCTGTTGAGGTTGAAAGCAGTGCTTTTGGCAATTTGAAGGTTGATATAGGTTATGGAGGTAATTTTGTTATTTTTATCAGGGCTGAAGATATTGGTGTAGAACTCAACAATGATAATAAAAATAAATTGATAGAGCCGGCTCTGGAGATAACTGACAGGATCAGAAAAAAAGTAAAAATAGAGCATCCGGAACAGGATATTGATTATATTGACAGCTGTATGTATATTGATAAAAGGCCTGGTAACTTACTTGTGATCGGTGATGGACAGGTAAGCCGCTCGGCCAGTGGGACAGGAACACCCGCCCGGATGGCCAGGGAGTATGCCTATGGAAACCTGGAAGTGGGAGAAGAATTTATTCATACAGGACTTATCGGCACAAAATTATATGGTCGAATAATCAAAGAAACAAAAGTTGGAGATCTAACTGCTACTATATCCCGGGTTAAAAGTCAGGCCTTTATTACTGGTTTTCATGAATTATTTATTGATCAGGAAGACCCTCTTAAAGAAGGGATATTTATCTAGTTATAATATAAATGAAAGTTTAATGTCATTATTAAGATTATTATTTTTTGCAGAATATGTTTGGGTTACAAAAAAGCCGTAATTTATTATTTAAAGTAATATATTTATGAAGGAGGTTTTAATTTTGAATAATTTTGATGTTTCAAAAGCGATGAAAGTAAAATTACCGGCAGAACTGCCGGAAAAAACAGAGTTTAAGGAAGGAGTACGCAGGGCACCAAAGCGTGAGCTTAATCTTACGAAAAGGGAAAAAAGGTTAGCTCTAAAGAATGCCCTTCGCTATATACCGGAAAGTCTGCATGAAGAGCTAGCTCCAGAATTTATGGAAGAATTAATGACCCGGGGTAGAATATATGGATATCGTTACCGACCCCAGGGTGAGATTAAGGCAAAATCCTTGAATGAATACAAAGGTAATACCACAGAGGGTAAAGCTATTCAATTAATGATAGATAATAACCTGGATTTTGATGTTGCTCTTTACCCCTAT
>CAYRVO010000365.1:0-1936 GCA_964427565.1 uncultured Halanaerobiales bacterium
CTATGCAAAGAATTTGCTGGCAAATTTAACTATCATTTGTTATAATATAGATGGTTAAAGGAAGGTGAAGTTAATGTCATTATTCGAAAAAATTGATACTTCAGAATATAATGCAGATAAAATTGAAATATTAGAAGGTTTAAAAGCAGTTAGAAAAAGACCGGGAATGTATATAGGTTCAACAGGTATAAAAGGACTACACCATCTTGTCTGGGAAGTTGTTGATAATAGTATTGATGAATTTCTGGCCGGACATGGTGATCAAATTAAAGTTATAATAAATGACAATAATAGTATTACAGTTCGTGATCAGGGTCGAGGTATTCCAGCCGATATTCATAAAGGGACAGGCCTTCCGGCCGCTCAAATTGTTTTAACAACTCTACATGCCGGTGGGAAATTTAATAACAATAGTTATAAAGTTTCCAGTGGTCTGCATGGTGTAGGAGTTTCGGTTGTCAATGCACTATCAGAATGGTTGGAGTTAAGAACCTGTTGGCAGGGATATGAATATAAGCAATTATTTGAGAAGGGTTTACCAATAGGTGATCTGGAAAATCTGGGTAAATGTAAGGAATCAGGAACAGAAATAACTTTTAAACCTGATCCGGAAATTTTTGATACCACAGATTTTAAATTTGAAACTCTGGCCCATAGGTTCCAGGAATCAGCATATTTAAATAAAGAGTTGACAATTATTTTAATTGATAGAAGAAAAGAAGAAGAAAAAAAGGAAATCTATCAGTATGATGGTGGTATAAGGGCTTTTGTTGAATATTTAAATCAAAACCGAAATGTTATCTCAAAGATAGTATATCTTGAAGATGAGGTTGATGAATATTATATAGAAGTTGCTCTTCAGTATAATGATGGTTTTAATGAAAGAATATTTTCCTTTGCTAATAATATTAATACAGTTGATGGTGGTTATCATTTGACAGGATTTAAAACTGCATTGACAAGAGCAGTAAACAATTTTGCCAAAGAAAATAATCTTTTAAATAAAAAATATTCCTCACTTCGAGGTAGTGATGTTAGGGAAGGTTTAACTGCAGTTGTCAATGTTAAATTACCTGAACCACAGTTTGAAGGGCAGACAAAAACAAAACTGGGTAATAGTGAATTACGTAGTATTGTAGAGAGCTCTGTCTATGAGTATATAAGTCTTTATCTGGATACAAATCCGGAAATGGGAAAAAAAATTATAGATAAGGCAATGAAAGCTGTACGGGCAAGACATGCTTCCAAAAAAGCTCGGGAATTAACAAGGCGTAAAAATGCCTTGAATTCAAATTCTTTACCCGGTAAACTGGCAGACTGTTCCACCCGTAAATCAGATAAGAGTGAACTCTTTCTTGTTGAGGGTGATTCTGCAGGTGGTTCAGCAAAACAGGGAAGAAACAGGCATTTCCAGGCAATATTACCACTCAAAGGTAAGATTATGAATGTTGAAAGATCAAGGCTTGATAAAATTTTAAATAATAAAGAAATTGCATCAATAATAACTGCCCTGGGAACAGGTGTTGGGGAAGAATTTAAACTCGATAAATTGAGGTATAATAAAATTATAATTATGACAGATGCTGATGTAGATGGTGCCCATATTTCTACATTAATATTGACATTATTTTATAGATATATGTCAGAACTAATAAAAAATGATCATGTCTATCTGGCTATGCCACCACTGTATAAAATATCCTGGTCAAAAAAAGAAAAATATGTATATACTGATCAAGAATTAAAAAGTATGAAAAACAAGCTTGCCGACAGTAAATTTTCAATACAGCGCTATAAAGGACTGGGAGAAATGAATCCCGGCCAGTTGTGGGATACAACAATGGATCCTGAAAATAGAAAACTGGAAAAAGTAGAAATCGATGACGAAATTGAAGCAGATGAGGTTTTTACAAGATTAATGGGTTCCAATGCTCGT
>CAYRVO010000366.1:0-1930 GCA_964427565.1 uncultured Halanaerobiales bacterium
TAAAATGATTATATCTACTTAAAATACGGTTCATAATCTATGGGACATCAATATCAATCATATTAAGATATTTTCTGCTTAAGCTAAGTTTAGAGTATATAAAAAATTATACGTGGTGGAATATATTATGCAAAATAATAATATAAGAGAAGTTATTTAGACATTATATAGGGGGGATAATATTGCAATTATTTAAAAAAATGGAAGAAATGGGTCATGAACAGGTTATGTTTTTGCAGGAAAGAAAAACAGGCTTACAGGCTATACTGGCAATTCATAATACGGTTTTAGGTCCAGGTCTTGGTGGGTGCAGGATGTGGTCATATGATAAAGAAGAAGATGCAATTATAGATGCCCTTAGATTGTCTAAAGGTATGACCTATAAATCCGGTGTTTCAGGAGAAGATTTTGGTGGTGCAAAAACAGTTGTCTGGGGAGATCCAGATAAAGATAAATGTGAAGGTTTATTTAGAGTCCTTGGCAAATTTATTAATGGATTAAATGGAAGGTACAGTACAGGTACAGATGTAGGTACTAACTATGATGATTTTGTTATTCTCCGGCAGGAAACTCCTTATGTAGGAGCTTTACCAAAAGAGTATGGAGGTAGTGGTGATTCTTCAATTGCAACTTCCTGTGGAGTCTATCATGGTATCCGTGCCTGTTGTCAGGAAAAGTATGGTTCGGATTCTTTGCAACATAAAAAGGTAGCAGTACAGGGTCTGGGAAAGGTTGGATTCAAACTGACTCAAAGGTTAATAAAGGATGGGTGTGAAGTTTATGCTACAGATATCAGGGAGAAAAATGTTGTAAGAGCTGAAAAAATTGGAGCAAATATTGTTAAACCAGATAAAATTTATGATATAGAATGTGATATTTTTTCTCCTAATGCTCTGGGAGCTGTAATTAATGAAGATACAATAGATAGATTTAAATGTGATATAATTGCAGGAGCTGCAAATAATGTACTTAAAACACTGGCCTATGGTGAAAAATTAATTGCCCGGGATATTCTTTATGCTCCAGATTATGTTATTAATGCAGGAGGATTAATCCAGGTAGCTGATGAATTAAGTTTTTGTGAGTATAGTGAGGAACGGGTGATGAAAAAATGTGAAAGTATTTATCATAAATTGCTGGAAATATTTAAGATATCTAAAGAAAAAGGGATTTCAACTAATGAAGCTGCCAATCACCTTGTAGAAAAGAGGATAGAAATCAGAGAAGCCATTCATAAAGTTAGATAAGGGGGATGAATATAGGTGTTTGCAAATATGCAGGATTTATTGCTTGCAGCAGGTGCTAAAAAGCCTTTAAAAATGACTGTTGCGGCAGCAGAAGATGAAGTGGTTTTAAAGAGTGTTTTAGAAGCAGAGAAACTAAACATTATTGAACCAATATTAATAGGTAATAAGCAAAAAATAAAAAAAATAATTAATAAAATAGAATTTGATTTTGATGGTCATATAATAGATACAATAACAGATGAAGAAGCTGCTCATAAAGCTATGGAATTAATCAAAAATGGAGAAGCAGATTTTCCGATGAAAGGTATATTGAGTTCCAGGATAATTTTGAAGGCAATGTTAGATAAAAAATATAACTTTAGGCAGAATAGATTGTTAAGTTTAATTACCTTAATGTATTTAGAAAAAGAGGGTAAATTTGCAATTATGACTGATGGGGGTATGAATATAAACCCTGATTTAAATGATAAAGTTCAGATTGTCAAAAATGCTGTACAATTAGCAAGAAAAATTGGTATAGACAAACCAAAAGTAGCTCCCCTGGCTGCAGTCGAATATGTAAACCCGGCAATGCAGGCCACTATAGATGCAGCTGCACTTGCCAAAATGGCTGATAGAGGACAAATTAAAAATGTAATAATTGATGGGCCACTGGCCCTTGATAATGCTGTTAGTAAAGAAGC
>CAYRVO010000367.1:0-1926 GCA_964427565.1 uncultured Halanaerobiales bacterium
CATTAAAGGTGGCATAAACTGTCCGTTGGTTGAAGCAGCAACTTCAACACCACCCGCTACCTCTGATTTAAAACCTACTTTTTTCATTATCGGAATAGTAATCGAACCGGTAGTAACGGTATTGGCAATGGAGCTGCCCGATACCATACCCATTAAACCACTGGCAACTACTGCTGCTTTAGCAGGTCCACCCCGTCTATGACCCATACTGGCAAAAACCAGATCAAGCAAATAATCGGCAACACCGGTCCTTTCCAAAAAAGAACCGAGCAGTACAAACATAAATACAAAAGTCGCTGATACTCCAATGGGAATACCAAATATACCTTCAGTAGTAAGATATAATTGCGAAATTATTCTACTAACAGAAAAACCTCTATGTGCCAGGGGACCCGGCATATAAGGTCCAAATAATGCGAATATCAAAAATGAAACTGCTACTATGGGTAAAGCAATACCTATAGAACGTCTGGTTGCTTCCAGCACAAGAAGTATCATTATTCCACCCAAAAACAGATCAAAAGTAGTATAAGCACCTGCTCTCAGGCTAAGTTCTTTCAGGTTGATAATTATATAGGATGTAGTTACTATTCCCAGAATAGAGAAAATAATATCAAAAATTGTAGGGTTTTTATTCTTTGTTTTCTTAGAAGAAGGATAGAGTAAAAAGGCCAGAGGAAAAATTAAAAGTAAATGTGTAGCACGTTGTTTCATGGCCAGTAATATACCAAATCCCCTCGTGTATAAATGAAAAAGGGATAATGCGATTGCAATAATTGATATTATCAGACCCCATGGTCCTTTTAATTTTCTATACTGTTCTATCTCTTCTGTTTTTTCTGTAGTACCGGTAGTAATTCTTTTGTCTTGTGCCATAAAAAAATACGCCCCTCATTTCATTAATTTGTATAGAAGGAGACCCTTAAATAAGGGCCTCCCTGTTAGTTGTTTTTAATAATCCAAAAGTTCCATTATTCCTTTATATTCCTCGCGGAAAAATTGTTTAGTTCCGGGGTGTAATTCAATCGGCATGCCGACCAGGGCTGTGTGTAGTTTGATGTTTTTCCCTTTAGCATGAATCTGTCCCAATTTATCCAGATTATTGAAAATAGATTTTGTCAGGTCATAAACTAATTCTTTATCACAATTTTTATTGGTAACAATCATCGCCTGAACGGTTACAGTTTGAACAACCTCTTCCTGACCTGAATATGTTCCTTTAGGAATAGAAATCTTTGTGTAGAAAGGATATTTTTTGTGTAGCTTATTAATATAATCAGTACTTACTTCTACAAGTTTTACATTATGAGTAGCAGCAAGATCCATTACAGCAGCGGTTGGAACTCCCCCTGTCAGGAATGCAGCATCAACATGACCATCTTTGATAGAATCCACAGCTTCAGCAAATGATAAATAATCAACTGTCATATCATCATATGTTAAACCATGTGCCTTGATAATATGACGGGCATCTGCTTCAGTACCACTACCAGGTGCACCAACAGCAATTTTTTTACCTTTAAAGTCTTTTACAGAATCAATGCCTGATTCTTCAGTGGTAACAATCTGAATAATTTCGGGATAGAGCATGGCAATACCACGAATGTCAGGTAGTGCTTTGTCTTCAAACAATTCGGTACCATTTACAGCATAAAAAGTCACATTGTTCTGGACCATAGCCAATTCTACCTGTCCGTTTTGTACTAGACGGCAGTTTTCTACAGAAGCACCTGTAACCTCAGCAGTTGCATTAACATAGTCTAATTTTTCATTAAATATCTCTGCCATACCACCACCTAGAGGATAATAGGTGCCGCCTGTCCCACCAGTAGCAATAGAAATAAATGTCTTAGCAGATACCGGAATACAAATAAGAGCAATTGCCAGAGAAACTACCAGCATAAGTAATAAACCTTTTTTCATTTA
>CAYRVO010000368.1:0-1908 GCA_964427565.1 uncultured Halanaerobiales bacterium
CAAAGTCAGCATCAGGATTAAACATTCCTGAAGGAATGCCAACAGGTGTTAAACTGGTACTTCCTCCTACATCAAGTGAGGGTGTTGGAACATCCTCTGTTACTATACTGTCAGTTTTATAAAAAATAACTCTTGTTGTGGAGTTTGGTGCCGGACTAGAACCTTGATTTTTAACATGAATTACTATTTGACCATTATCCAACTCAAAGGGATAATAACCTCCTCTTTTATCAGGTATAAGATCAGCTCTTGTTTCTATATTTACACTAACCGAATCACTATTTTCATTATCCTGATTATCAACTGCTTCTACTCTAAAGACTACCCCACCATGATAACTTTCAAAATAATCAGGGCTTGCCGGATCAAATGTATATGTGTGGGGATCATCCTGGTCCCCTGTAAGCTCAGGATTAATTGCACCACCCAGGTACAGTTCCCATGTATATGGATTATCATCAGTTATATCCCATTCAATCCTTACATTATTTTCTCCCAGATGTGCCCCTTCTAAAGGAGATGTTATCTCTACAGTAGGGGCTGTTTCATCTACTAATTCTAAAGTAACATCAACACTAACTGTTGAACTATCTGAAGTAATAGTACCAGTTTTATCAAGATAACCTGCTTCACTCACCCTGTAAGTACATGCACCTGAACAATTTAAAAAGTTAACTACCCCCCATTCATTAGTATACTTTGTTTCCCCTTCTAAAACGACTTCTGCATTTTCTATTGGATAGTTGTTCGAAGAATCAACTACAGAAATTGTTGCAGTATAGTACAGAATGTCATCACTACCACCATTGCAAGCTGTTAAAATAAATAAAAAAGCTAAAGAGAATAAAATCACACTTATCTTCCTAATTATATTTTTTGTAAACATATTCTTCCTCCATCCGGATTTTTAATCCTTTTTATTGAATTTAATATTTAAAAATATTAAATTACCGTTTCCCATTAAAGACAAAGTATTAATAATATTTTTACTATTAATACGTTTTACTCCTTAATAAAAGTTCTTAGTAAACGAGAATTCAAATATAATTCACCACCTCCCCTTTAGAAATTTACTGTTTTAATTAATATTCAGTTTAAAGCTATTAGAATTATGCTACTAATAATTTAATAAATAATTGGCATATATTCCAAAATATATAAAGGCAGCACAAATCATATCTTGTAATCTTATAGGAATTAATGATCCTAATCCTTGTAGATAAATAATATGATTCATGCTGCCTAATATTTATATATTTAGTTTTAGACTATCAAATTTAACTCATATTTATTGATAATATATTTATTTTACACCTATTCTTAATATTTTTCAAGTGATATTAAGAAGTAAAGTGAAATTATAAAGTGAAATTTCAATCTGCTTTTTTATAATTTTTCTATTTCTATACTTACATTCTTGGGTAAAGCAAGACCACTGGCAACTTCAATCCCCTTCAAAATTGCCACGGGAACTGGACAGGCAGCATGATTACAGTGTTTGCAAGCTTTATTATACACAGGAGAATTACCCAGTTCAGCAAACACTTCAGCATAGGCATCTACTTTCTTTATTTCGTTAGCTAATTTATTAATATCGGGACAATCAGATTGAATATCAATTTCTACCTCTTGTGATTCACTCTGATCCAATTTGATCGTTGTTTTTTGACCACATATACCGGGATCCACTTTTACCTGCACCATTTTAAAACCTCCAGTATTTTATTTTCTTTTCCTTGAATTTTACTACTAATTTGAACTACATTGGCTCCTTCTTTTAAAACCATTTCATAAACATTTTTTGCATCCTTAATATAATTCTCTCCTACAATTCCAATCCCTACTGAGATTATTACTTTCTCTTTCCCTTTTTCTTATAAACTAAAATAATTAAAGCAATTTTACAAA
>CAYRVO010000369.1:0-1908 GCA_964427565.1 uncultured Halanaerobiales bacterium
TTGAAGTTAATAAAGAGACATTGGCGGTTGAAGTAATTAATAAAGTGGGACCAGGCGGGCATTTTCTGGGTAGTGAGCATACTAGTAATCATTTTAAAGAAGAAACCTGGTTCCCCAGTGTCATGGACAGGCAAAATTACTCCAATTGGAAAAATCAGGGAGAAAAGACCATGAAACAGAGATTAAATGAAAAAGCCAAAAAAATTCTAGCTGAACACAACCCTCAACCTCTTTCATCTGAACAGAAAAAGAAAATAGATAAAATTCTTAAAAGAGCAGAAAAGAGGGTGGCCGAGGACCAAAATTAATAAATCATCAAGGAGATGTAATTATGTTAATAGGTATTCCAAAAGAAATAAAAAAGAATGAAAATCGTGTCGGTATAACACCTGCAGGAGTAGCAACTTTAAAAAATGAAGGACATGAGGTAATTATTGAAAAATCTGCCGGTCTGGGTAGTGGAATTTCTGATAAAGATTATATGAAAGCTGGAGCAGAAATACTTCCAACAAATAAAGAAGTATATGATAAAGCCGACATGATAATGAAGGTCAAAGAACCCCTTGCTGAAGAGTATGACCTGTTAAGTGAAGGCCAGATATTATATACGTATTTACATCTGGCAGCTGAAGAAGAATTAACTAAGGCTTTAATGAAAAATAAAGTTGTATCCATTGCCTATGAAACAGTTGAACTTGCCGATGGTTCTCTTCCACTGCTGGCACCTATGAGTGAGGTCGCCGGTAGACTTGCAACCCAGGAAGGAGCACATTTCCTGGGAAAATACTATGGGGGTAAAGGTGTATTGATGGGCGGTATTCCCGGAGTACCCCCGGCAAAAGTTACAATAATAGGTGGCGGTATTGTCGGTATGAATGCTGCCAAAATGGCCAGAGGACTCGGGGCTGATGTAACAATACTTGATGTCTGTGCAGAACAGATGAGATATATTGATGATATATTTAATGGTACTGTAAAAACGAGGATGTCCAATGAATTTAATATATATGATGAAGTTACCAGTTCTGACCTGGTTATTGGGGCGGTACTTATACATGGAGCCAGGGCACCAAAACTTGTTACAGAAACCATGATCAAAGATATGCTGCAAGGTTCGGTTATTGTAGATGTTGCAATAGATCAAGGGGGATGTGTGGAAACAACTTATCCTACCTATCATAATGATCCCGTATTTATAAAACACGGAGTTGTCCATTATTCTGTTGCAAATATGCCGGGAGCAGTTGCTAGAACATCTACTTATGGACTTACCAATGTAACCCTACCGTATGCTATTGACCTTGCAAATAAAGGCTACAAAAAAGCATTACTTGATGATTCTGCTCTTATGAAGGGATTAAATGTTTATGATGGTAAGATAACCTATAAAGCAGTTGCAGAGGCCTTTAGGTTAGATTGTTATAGAACCAGTGATATAATATAAAATAATTTTTAAGTAAAAAATATTTTTATTTGCAAGGGATATTATTTTAATAGAAATAAATTAATACGTAATGGCAGAGATTTTGGCTTATTGCTATAATCTTTGCCATTACTATATTATCTACCATAAGGACATACATAAATACATAATCCGCATACAGTTGTTGGTTTCTCTAATCTAATATCCAGATAATCCTGACATTTAAATGTATTCAATCTTTTTTCACGCGGTTCATTTATTTTAAAATTATTTCCTGATATTGTATTGGCAGGACATATTGATGTACACATTTTGCAATTTTCGCATCTTTCTGCAATGGGTTCCCCTGTTTTTCCAATCCTTTTTTTACAAGTAATCCTACTTAAAACTCCTGGTCCATTGATTTCAAAACTGTTTTTAAGGTTCCAGGGATTACTGTCTGTAAAAATAGAGTAAATATATGGTAATATATTCAACCGAACATT
>CAYRVO010000370.1:0-1907 GCA_964427565.1 uncultured Halanaerobiales bacterium
AGAATTTACCACTCTTATTTTTATAATTATATTCTAGATGTTTACCTTTGATTTTCTGCCGTGAAGACATTAATTTTATTTCTTGACCTTCAGCTATTACTATATTTTTATCAATAACAATAATTAATTTATCAGCATTAATTTCAATATCTTCTGATGTAAAGATCACTTCCTTTTCGGCATATATTTTTTTCGTCTGATAATCATAATTAATATTATCTGCTTTTAGTGAATAAGGTACAGCAGCATGCAATGTATATGGAAGAAATACAAATATAAAAATAACTATTATATTAACATATATTGCTATTCTTTTTCTGCACAAAAATATTTCACCTCACTACTACATATATTCTCAACAAAATAACTCATTCCTCCCTATTTTAACTGGAAGTAAATAGTTTATTATTTTAAAAAAACCCCATTTCAAACTTCATCAAATACTATAGATGAAGTCAATGGGGGCTGTTTATATTAATTAAGGGAATTTCATAATGAAATTTACTTAAATTAATTAAAAACTGTTACATATAATTACATACTTAAACTGCAAATTTATAACTCTACTGTAATACCAGACCATATAATTGAACAGTTTCTTCAGTTTGAATATAGAGTTCTGTACCGGCAGGAAGTTCTTTATCTTCACCTTCAACAAAATATCCTGCGATTAAACCAACAGGTCCTAATATAATTGTTCCCAGCACACTGGCTCCCAGAGCCAGTTTGCGTGAACGATTTTCTTCCTGTGATTTTTTGTCAATTTTAACTGAAATCTGTGAACCATCAATAGCAGTAAGTGAAGAGAAATCAATTTTTATTTCTCCATCTTTACCCATCTTACCGGCTTCAGTAATTTTTTTCACCTGTAATACACCCTCAGTACCCCCGGGTATAACTAAATCCCCTTTATGCTTTATATCATTAACAACTACAAAATTTACCTTCTGACCGACACGAGAATTTTGAGAACTCAACCTACCCAGAAGTTTTATCCTGATAAGTTTATCTGCCACTAAACTTAATTTTTCATAAGGAAGATCTGCAGAGGGAAGACTCATCTTTAACAATTTATCGATCCTTACCTTTAAGGGACCACTTTTTGTCTTACCATAAATCACCTGTTCTAAATTCGCTATTTTCACAACCATTGGTTTTCGGGTTATATTACCAGTCAAAGTCCATTCCAGAGTATTTATTAAAAATAATAGAGAAGGCTCATCTACAGAATTTAAAACATAATTTATTATATTATTTGATCTGGTTATAAGACTACTTTTTTGATTTTTATTAAAAAGCGTTTTTTCAACTTTGTTTATCCTCTGTAATATGGGCATTTCCAGTGGCGATCCATACAATATTTTTTCGACTTTTGCCAATTTTTCTATAGGAATTACCTGTGCTTCCCCAACAGGGCTAAAGCAAACGAAACTTAGCAAAGTTATAATAACAAATGAAGTTAGTAATTTTTTTATAAACAGCACATTTACTCCTCCTTTTCATACTAGAAATCTATTTTAAAACTTGCTTCAACATTTTTTTCTTCCGCTTTTTTACTATCTTCAATATCTTTTTCTTCAATATTTTTTCTTAATTGATATCCCAGAGATAATGTTGATACCTCGGAAAGATTTACTGCCATACCAAAATCCCATACTTTCTCCCGATTTAACTGTTCTTCCAACATTTCAGTATTTAATAATTTATAGGAAGCTGACACAGCCATCTCAGAAAGAGCAAGCTCTACCCCGGTAACTGTCTCCCTCTTTCCCACTTGATAATGTGCTTTTAATTCTCCTTTTTCATCTCTATATTGAATACCTAAAATTGTTGTTTCATCAACTTTATCTTCTTGAGAATAAATATTAATGATCTACTGGAACAGTTAAGAATCCAGGGCTACAATA
>CAYRVO010000371.1:0-1897 GCA_964427565.1 uncultured Halanaerobiales bacterium
TAATATCTCTTTCTGTAAATATAATTTACAGAGGGGGATTTTTTTTATGAAATATTTATTAATAAGTTTATTGATCCTTGGTTTAATGTTAGGTGCCTATGAAGGTATTTATAAACAGGGTGTAAAAAAGGTAGTCAATGATAAAATATTTAAAAATGATGAAGTATATCTGGAAATAATCTGGGATGCTTCAGGTAGTATGTGGGGCAGAGAAGCAGGTATTGAAAAAATATTACGTTCTAAAAAAATATTAAAAACGATAACAAATAAAGCACCTGCAGATATCAATATTGGATTGAGAATATTTGGGGCTCGTAAAACAGGGGATATAAATGATTCTTTTCTGGCAGTTCCTATAGGAAAGAAAAATAAAGAAGTAATACAAAATTTTATTACAAATATTAGACCTCTGGGTAAATCTCCAATAGGGTTATCTCTACAGAAAGCAAAAAATGATTTAAAGGATTTAAAAGGAGAAAAATGTATTATACTGGTAAGTGATGGTATTGATAATGGAAAAATACCTCCTGGAAATATTATAGAACACTTAAAAGAAGATCAGATTGCTTTATATATAGTTCATATTGGTGATCTAAATAATAATGAATTGCAACAAAAATTAAAAACAATTGCTGAATCTACAGATGGAAAGTATTTTAATTATAAACAGAATAAAGAAGTTGTATCTGTAATAAAACAGCAATAGTTAGATAGTTTATTTTTTTTTGTCTAAATGCAGGAAATTAACAGGTTTTGAGGAAATTATATAATATGTATTATAATATATAATAGTTTTGTTAAGAATATTAATATAAGGCTTTTTAAACTGCGGAGTATTTAATTAATTTTGGGGAATTTATATTATGAAATCTAATTATATAAGAAAAAGAGAGGGGTAATATTATGAACAGGAGTTTTAAAATTTTAACTACAATAATTGCTCTAATATTCATTTTTCTGTTAATTTTAGTTTTTTCTGGAGCAAGGATCTATACGGATTTACTGTGGTTTAAAAATCTAGGCTATTTACATACTTTTTTGGTTATGTTTTTGACTAATGCGGGGATAAGAATTGTCATAGGGATAATTTTTGCTGTCTTTATATTTATAAATCTAAGTTTTACCAAAAAGCCTTTGCTGAGTTATATAAACATCAATACCGATGAAGATGTAGAAACTTTATTTGGAGGAAATGAAAAAAATTTTATTAAATGGTTAAATCGAAAGAGATTAAATTTAGTATATTTACTGGGCAGTATAATACTTGGTTTTTTATTTAGTTCTATAAGTCAAAATGTATGGAAAATTGTATTAAAACACTTAAATAAAACACCATTTGGTACAGTTGATCCCATATTTTCCCGTGATATTGGTTTTTATATATTTTCTTTACCTTTTTATAATTTTATAAAAGAAATGGGTATGGTATTGATAGTACTGACTATAATAGTAGTTGGTATAATTTATATACTTATTTCTGGAATAAATTCTTTACGTGAAGTGGGAGTTAAGTTATCTACAAGAGCAAAATCTCATATTATAATTTTAGTTGCTGCATTTTTATTTTTAAAGGCCTGGGATTATCGACTTGATATGTATGATTTACTCTATTCTTCCCGTGGTGTTGCTTTTGGGGCAAGTTATACAGATATAAATGCTAATCTCCTGGGATTAAAAGTGTTGTTTGTTATTGCTATAGCAGTAGGTATTATTCTTTTGAGCAGTATTTTTAGAAAAAATTATAAGATTCTTATCTGGGGTCTGGGTATCTGGCTTGTTGCTTCCTTTGTTTTAGGAAGTATATATCCTGGATTTGTGCAGAGATTTCAGGTTGAGCCAAATGAAATAGCAAAGGAAAGTAAATATATAAATTATAATATTGAGATGACTTTAAAAG
>CAYRVO010000372.1:0-1894 GCA_964427565.1 uncultured Halanaerobiales bacterium
GGAGTTATTGGATAACCAAAAAAATAACGGCATCCTGCTCTAATAGCAGCTTCAGCTATGGCCTCATTTCCTTTCATCAATACCTTTTCACTCATTTTAAAACCTCCTTTTCTTTATTCTTCTTTATATACCTCAATAACTACATCCGGACACATCATAGCACACATACCACAGGATATACATGCTTCTTGATCTTCAACCTCTGCGGGATGATATCCATGACTATTAATCCTATCTGCTAGTTTAATAATATTTTTGGGACATACATCAATACATAAACCACAACCTTTACATCTTTCTTCAGCAAAAACAACCTTTTTTACCTGTTCCATCTATAAAACCTCCTTCTCTAAATAATTACAGAAAAGTTTTTATCATTACATAAGACATTTATAATAATACATCAATTTTAACAAAAAGTAAATTATTTATACTTTTTTGCTTTTTCAAGATTATTTAAAACCCTGTATACTCCACTGGCCAGGGCTTTCATTTCTTCCTGCCCGGGATAAACTATTACAGGGGCCAGGAAACTTACTCGCTCTTTAATATATTCGATAAATATTTCAGAATGGGCAATTCCTCCAGTTAAAATAATTGCATCAAGATTACCTTCTACTACTGGAGCAAGAGAAGCTATTTCTTTTGCTACCTGATAAGCCATTGCAAAATATATTAAAGCTGCTTTTTCATCTCCATTCTCTATTCTTTCCTCTATTTCAATCATATCATTACTACCCAGATAAGCAATAACACCACCATTACCCATTAACATATCTTTTATATTTTGATGGGAATACTCATCATTAAAACATAATTCAACAAGATCAATGCTGGGTAGACCACCGCTACGATTAGGAGTAAAAGGTCCATCACCACTAAGGGCATTATTAACATCAACAATTTTACCATTTTTATGCAGTCCGACAGAAATCCCACCACCAAGATGGGCTATAACCAGATTTAAGTCTTCATAACTTTTTCTCTCTGTGCTGGCATATTTTCTGGCAACTGCTTTTTGATTAAGAGCGTGAAGTAAACTTCGTCTTCTCAGTTCAGGATGACCTGATACCCTGGCTATTGCTTCCATTTCATCTACTACTACTGGATCTACAATATAGGCTTTACATCCTGCTCTTTCTGCCAGAGAATGGGCCAGTATTCCCCCTAAATTACTTGCATGTTCACCCTGAATACCGATTCTTAAATCCTCAATCATCTTCTTATTTACTTCATACGTTCCACCGGGAATAGGTTTTAATAATCCCCCCCTGGCTACAACAGCATTTAGACTATCTATATTAATATCTTCTTTGCCTATAAAATCAAGGATATAATTTAATCTAAATTCTTTCTGGTCAATTATATTTTTAAATTTTTTTATATCTTTTACAGTATGGGAAATAGTTTGGGTAATAATTTTTTCTTCATCTCTAAATAAAGCAACTTTTGTAGAAGTAGAACCTGGATTAATAACCAGTGTTTTCAGCATATATTTACACTCCTATCTAGGTATATAGTTCCTCTGTACTTTTGCTACTTTTTCTATTCTTTCTTCAGCCATTATATCTGCTGCTTTGTAAGTTGGAATATTATCTCTCTTACTAATTTCTATGACTTTCTTAATATTATCATATATTTTTCGGGCTTTACTTAAAGCCCTATCCCGATTATAACCCAGTAATTCGTCATAAACATTTATTACTCCTCCAGCATTTATGACATAATCAGGGGCATATAGAATATCTTTTTCATCCAGTATATTACCATGCCTCTCACTTTTTAGCACATTATTTGCAGCCCCGGCAACAATGTCACATTTTAATTGTGGTATTGTGTCATCATTAATTACAGCACCAAGGGCACTGGGTGCAAATATATCACAATCCACACT
>CAYRVO010000373.1:0-1889 GCA_964427565.1 uncultured Halanaerobiales bacterium
AATTATGCCCGGGAATTCAGTGAGCATATTTTTCCTGCTAATTTAAATTATTTTTCCAATCATGAGTACAGTAACAGTGATTTTGATTATGACCAGAATGATAAATGTATAATATTTTTTACATTACTCGATGATAATCCGGATGATGGTACATTAATGGGTTATTTTAGTTCTCTTAATTATTATGATCCTATTAGTTATTCACATTCTAATGGAACTGATATGTTTTATATTAATAGTTATGCGGCCAATAATTATGAAGACAGTGATGTCCTGTCCACTTTTGCCCATGAATTTCAGCATCTCCTGTTTTTTGGGGAAAAGAAATTTTATGCCGGCAGGTGCTGTAATGATATCTGGATTAATGAAGGATTCTCAGGTTTGGCGGAATACCTAAACGGCTATTATGATTATATTGATGATCGCAGAATTTATAGTGAAGAACAGGATTTTGGCTTTTTCAATCATCCGGCTTCTGAATCCTTATTGACCTGGGATAGCCAATTAAGTGACTATGGGGCAAGTAATCTCTTTACACTCTATGCCTATAACAATTATGGAGAGCAGTTTATTAAAGATATTATTAGTAGTCAGGATGAACCGGTTGAAGTTATAACAAATAATTATTGCAATTTCAATGATCTTTATCTGGACTGGATTACAACAAATATTGCCTATGATGCTAATATAAGTGGTTATACATACCCTGTAGCTTTAACAGATAAGCCTTTATATGAAAACCTTTCAGGTAGTGAAAGTTATACAATTAGAGATAGTGCACAGAAATATTATCTAATAGAAGGTAATGGTGGTGATGTACAGCTCAATCTCGATATTTCTGAGAATACAGGAGTGATTATTTATAGATATTAACTGCAGTTAGCCATAACATCACTCACATAAAAAAGCTAATTCACAGCTTCTCATTCTATTCAAACTTAGGAAAGGAAAGAAAAACATGAATAAGAATAATATACTTATCATAGTAATATTTATAGTAATTTTATTTAATTTACCTTGTATAGCTGCGGGTGTTGATATCAGTTACGGTACAATGGAGGGTGATACCACCTATATAATAGAAGAAAAAGGTGAATACAGGAGTGAGCTACAGTTTCCGCTGGATGTTAATATTGTTAATTTACAATATACTAATAACAGTTTTGAGTTTAAATTTGCTTCCAACTATCTGCACTCAGAAGCGGGTTCATTTATTGATAGTGACTGGTTTAAAACAAAAGGTAATGAAGAAAGTATCTATGATGTACGGGATATCTATTCACAATCAGATGCTGATTTGAGGGCCTATTGTATAGATTGTAATCTGGATATAAATGCGAATAAACTAAGAGATAAAAATTATACTCTTGCAGTAGGTTATAGGTATCAGGACTTTGATTTTCTTGTTCATGATTTAGTACAGGAAGGTTCTTTTTTTGATAGAGAGGATACTATTATCAGAAATGGCAATGTTCTGGATTATAAAATTAACTATCATATACCATATATAAGTGTGGAAACTGAAAATAAGCAGGATAAATATACTGTGGGCTTAAATATTTTATATTCACCCTTTGTTAGGGTCAGAGATAGGGATGATCACCTGCTGCGTGATAAAATAAGCAGAATTGATGCCCGGGGAAGAGCGGTAAGTATAGACAGTAATTTTAGATATTTAATTAAAAAGAATTTAGAATTTATATGTACCATAAATTTCACTGATATATATACAAAAGGCAAGCAGGTACAGAGAGATTATAAGGGTAATATACTTTTTGAGGATATTGATGCGGTTATTGAAAGCCAGCAGCTTTTATTTCTAACAGGATTTAGGTTTTTGTTTTAAGAGAATGATATTTTATATGATTGTGAATTTTGCCTTATTATTA
>CAYRVO010000374.1:0-1877 GCA_964427565.1 uncultured Halanaerobiales bacterium
AGGAAAAAAAACCTGATATAGTAACTATGGATATTACAATGCCGGTAATGGATGGACTTGAAGCTATTACGGCGATTAAAGATATTGAACCAGATGCTAAAATTATAGTTTGCAGTGCTATGGGACAACAAAAGATAGTTATTCAGGCCATTGAAAAGGGGGCAAAGGATTTTATAGTTAAACCCTTTAAAAAAAATAGAGTGATGGAAGCACTTAAAAAGTTAGATTAAATGTAATAAAATGTTAAAAAGTGTAAAATATAAAATATTGGGTGTTTTTGCCGCTAATTATCTTTAAAACAATAAATTAGTGTGATATAATTTAAATAAGAGGTATATTGTAACAAATTACGATTAAGATTATTATTAATGAGTTTGAGGGGTGATGATAATTTGAATCCGATTATTAATCTTATGCAGGCAGGCTTAGATGGAGCTGTTATGAGACAGAGAACAATTTCTGATAATATTGCTAATGCCAATACTCCGGGTTATAAAAGGAAAGATGTTAACTTTAGACAAATATTAAATAAGAAGATGACTATAGAAGGAAAAGAAAACTCCTTACAACTTATAACAACACATAAAAAGCATAATGATTTAAGCAATAGAAAAGCAAAAAAATTTAAGGTTGTTACTGATAGAAATAGTGAATATAAGAATGACGCTAATAATGTTGATATTGATGAAGAAATGGCGCAAATGGCAAAAAACAATATTTATTATAATACTCTCAGTCAAACCTTGTCGGGACGTTTTAGAATGTTAAAGAATGTTATTGAAAAGGGAGGTAAATAAAGATGTTTGCAGGTATTAATATAAGTGCTTCCGGTTTAACAGCACAGAGGTTACGGATGGATATAATAGCAGATAATATTGCAAATGTTAATACTACTGAAACTGAAGAAGGAACCCCTTATCGAAGAAAACTACCTGTATTTAAAGAGCGGTCTAAATCTTTTACTGATATTTTTAAAAATAATATTAGTATTGAACAGAATAATATGAATGGGGTAGAAGTTGCCGCAATTAAAGAAGATAGTTCGCCATTTAAAATGGCCTATCGCCCTCAACATCCTGATGCTAATGAGGAAGGCTATCTTGCCTTACCTAATATTGATATAACTTCGGAAATGGTTGATATGATTGAAGCTTCCCGGGCCTATGAAGCTAATGTTACAGCACTTAACACTTCCAAGAATATGGCTATGAAGGCCCTTGAAATAGGAAGGGGTTAAAGGTGATCTAGATGATAAATCATGTTAATAGTGATTTGAATTTACTTACTACACAGAATTTAGAAGTAGAGAAAAATGAAAATAATAGCCCATCTTTTATGAATTTGCTGGAAGACAAACTACAGCAGGTAAATGGTTTACAGAAGAATTCTGATAAATTAATACAGGATTTTACACTGGGCAAGACAGATAATATTCACCAGGTCATGATTGCCGGTGAAAAGGCTGAAATAGCAATGAATTTAACATTGTCAATTCAAAATAAGGTAATAGATGCTTATAAAGAAATTATGAGAATACAGGTTTAAGAATAATTGTTGGATAGTGAAAGAGGTTTTAAAATGGCTGAAGAACAAAAAGGATATCTGAAGCAATTAAAAAATTTATGGGATAAGCTAAATAAGAGAGCGAAAATTATTATTATATCTGCAATTATATTATTATTGCTAATATTTCTTTTTTTAATTTTTTGGGGTACACAGGTTAATTATAACACTCTTTTTACAAGTTTGAATTCTCAAGATGCGGCAGCAATTGTTAATAGCTTAAAAGAAAAAAATATATCTTATAAACTCTCTGATGGGGGTACTACTATAATGGTACCGGTAAAGAAAGTCCATGAGATCAGACTTCAAATGGC
>CAYRVO010000375.1:0-1875 GCA_964427565.1 uncultured Halanaerobiales bacterium
CTTTTGTAAAGCATAGTGATCTGACCTGAAAATAAATTCTGTATTGCCCAGAAAAAGATATCCGTCTTTTTTTAATACCGATACAAATCGCTTTATGATTTCTCCCTTGAGTTTTTTTGTTAGGTATATAAAAAAATTACGGCTAATAATAAGATCCCAATCAGCTATATATTTACCATATATCAAATCTCTTTTTTCAAATTTAACTTTATTTTTTATGTTTCTATCCAGTTTATATTTTTTATCAGAATTATCATTTATTGTAAAATATTTTTTTAGAATAGAATCAGGAACATCTTTAACAGCATTCTCTTTATATAAACCCCGCCGGGCATCACTGATAATATCTGGATCCAAATCACTGGCCAATATTTCATAACGAGAGCTACTTATCCCCATTTCAGTCAAAATGATCGCTACTGTATATGGTTCAGAACCATTAGAACAGGGTGCACTCCAGATTTTTAATTTATTATTTTTAGCTAGCAACTCGGGTAAAATTTTATCCTGGAGATGTTGATAGTTTTTAGGGTTTCTATAAAATTCAGAAGTGTTAATTGTAAAATGATTAATATAAGCCCTTCTAAAGTTAAGATCATTTTTTATTAAAGCCAAACATTCTCTATAGTCATCTACATCACGTCTTCGCATCAAACTATCCGTACGCCTTTTTACTCTTTTTATTTTATAACCATCTAGTTTAATATTTAATATCTTAGCAGCTTTATCTTTAAATTGATCAAAATTCATTAAAATCTCCTTTCAATTACATCTATTATTCCCTGTGGTATTTTATCGACTGGTAGTATTTTATCATAGGCTTCAACTTTAATAACTGCTCCTGGCATTCCATAAACTAGAGCAGTACTTTTATCTTCTACTATTCCATATCCTTTGTTTTTTTTAATGTCCTGCATACCTACAGCACCATCATGGCCCATACCCGTTAAAATAATACCAATTACTCTTTCCCTATATTTATAAGCTACAGAAGTCATCATATAGTCTACACAGGGCCTAACACCCCATTTTTTAGGCCTTTTGTCGAGCTTTACTTTTCCACTTTTATCGATTTCTAAATGATAATCACCGGGAGCTATTAAGGCAACTCCTGGTTTTATTGTATCTCCTTTACTGGCTTCTTTTATTTTTATATCTGAAACCTGATTTAGCCTATTGGCCAGTGATTCTGTAAAACCTGCCGGCATGTGTTGCACAATTATAATAGCACCCGGGAAATCACGGGGAAAAGAAGTTAATAGCTGTTTCAATGTTTTAGGACCACCGGAAGAAGATCCGATGGCAACTATTGGAAATTTTTTATTTTTGCTACTCGTTATTTTTCTATTGATTTTTTTTATGTGTTTATTTTGTTTCTTTTTACTTCCTATTGCAGATTTTACTTTTAATATTAACTCTTCGCCAATTTCTTCGATATCAAGTGAAATTGAACCTGACGGTTTGGGAATAAAATCGAAAGCACCAATTTCAAGGGCTTCCATAACTATTTTACTATTATCAAGGGCACTAATCATAATCACTGGTATAGTTTTATACTCCGAATTCATAATTTCTTTTAGTGTTTCCAAACCATTTTTTTCTGGCATTTCAACATCCATAGTCACTACATCCGGCTTGTATTTATTTATCTTTTTAAGAGCACGTTCACCGTTACGTGCAGTATCTACTACATTTAAATTAGATTCAGTATTTATAATTTCCTTTATAACTTTACGCATAAAGGCAGAATCATCAACTACCAATATATTAATCATAATTATCTCTCCATACATATCTATATACTTTTAGATTATGACTTCTTGTTATTACTAATAATTAAATTGGTTAATTTTATAGCTTCTTTATATTTTTGTG
>CAYRVO010000376.1:0-1859 GCA_964427565.1 uncultured Halanaerobiales bacterium
GATATTTGAAGAATCATAACTCTTGTAAAATGATGACAAAAATGATATAATTATATTAGATTATTAAATATTGCATTTTTTCAGGAGTATACACAATGGCTAAAGAAAAAACTTATTATACATGTAAAAAATGTGGTTTTAAATCAGAGAACTGGATGGGGCGCTGTACAGAATGTGGTGCCTGGAATTCGTTTATAGAACAGACTACTAATGACAAAAATGATGTAAGTAAAAACATTACTAATACTGAACTGAATCCGTATCCTATTACAGAAATCAAAACTGGTGGTAGAACAAGGTATGCCACCGGTATTGATGAACTCGACCGTGTACTTGGTGGAGGGATCGTTTCCGGTTCATTGCTATTACTAGGAGGAGCCCCTGGTATCGGGAAATCTACCCTGATATTGCAGGTGGCTTTCCTTTTTAGCGATAAATTTGAAAAAATATTATATGTCTCAGGTGAAGAATCAATTCAGCAAATAAAAATGCGGGCAGAAAGACTAAATACCCTTAGTAATAATTTATATATTCTTTCTGAAACAAATTTTGCCGCCATAAAAGATTATATTAAACAGAATAAATACAAATTAGTTATTATTGATTCGATACAGACAATATATGATCCTCAAAATGATGCATCACCAGGCAGTATTTCTCAAATTAAAGAAATAACAGGGAAATTACTGGAAATAGCCAAAAAAAATAATGTAACAATAATTATGCTGGGTCATGTAACAAAAGAGGGTTCTCTTGCGGGTCCAAAGGTTCTGGAACATCTTGTCGATACTGTACTTCACTTTGAAGGGGATAGTAATTATACATATAGAATTTTAAGATCAATTAAAAACAGATATGGTTCTACCAATGAAATTGGAGTATTTACTATGAAAGAATCGGGTATTGAAGAGGTTGCCAATCCATCCCAGTTATTTATTGAAGAAAGACCGGATGATGTTCCTGGTTCTGTTATAGTACCTGTAATTGAAGGTAGTAGAACTATCTTGGTTGAAATTCAGGCTTTGATATCTTCTTCTGCTTTTGCTTCACCTCGTAGATTAGCCACGGGTGTAAGTAAAAAGCGAATATCAATTTTGCTGGCAGTTTTAGAAAAAAGGGCAGGATTTAACTTTCAGGATTGTGATGCACATTTAAATATAATCGGTGGTTTACGGGTTGATGAACCTGCACTTGATTTAGGGATTGTTGTTGCAATAATATCAAGTATGAAAGATTATGCTTTACCCTCTAATCTGTCAGTTGTTGGTGAAATAGGTTTGGCAGGTGAAATTAGAGCTGTTAATAATATTAAGAAAAGGTTAGAGGAATTAAGAAAACTTGGTTTTAAAAAAGTTTTGATACCTGAGGGGAATGTTAAAAATCTGAATTTTACCCCTGAAGTTAATATAATTGGGATAAGCGACATTGAAGAAGTAATGAATAGTTTATTTCATTGATAATAATGTTGATTACATTATTATCAATGTTGTAAAATTTGCTAAAACCATCTGGAAATTAAAATAGTATTAATAAGATCAAACTTGTAGATATTAAAAGCAAAATTTTTTGTAACTTTAGCAAATAAATTACTGTGAAAGGAGTGTATAGATGGAGAAATATGATGACTGGTTAATGGATGTTATTAAACTTATAGCACCGGGTACAGTGTTTCGGGAAGGTCTTGAAAATATTTTGCGGGCTCAAACTGGTGGTCTAATTGTAGTAGGTGATAGTGACAAAGTTTTAGAAGTAGTAGATGGTGGATTTAATATTGATGTTTCTTTAACACCTGCCCGACTGTATGAATTGGGTAAGATGGATGGAGCAATAATTTTAAATTATGATGCCGATCAAATTTT
>CAYRVO010000377.1:0-1857 GCA_964427565.1 uncultured Halanaerobiales bacterium
CATCATAGGCCCCCTCTCCATATTTATTTATAATATCTAAAAGAGATTCCCTGGTTAAATTCCCATGTACTTTTCCATTAACACTAATAACAGGGGCTAAACTACAGCAACCCAGACAGGCAACTGTCTCCAGAGAAAACAATCCCTCATCATCAGTTTCTCCCTCTTTTATTCCTAGTTCATCAGAAATCCAATTTAATACAAGTGAGGAACCCTTAATATGACAGGCTGTACCATCACAAACACATATTTTATATTTCCCGGGTTTCACTCTTTTAAATTGAGTATAAAAACTTACTACACCCTCAACATCAATAGGAGGAATAGAAAAATATTCAGCTATTTCCATAATTGATTCATCTGAGATATAACTGTCTTCATTCTGCCTAATCTGTAGGGCTTTTATTAAATTACTTTGATCTTTGGACAGAGACTCTAATTTTGCCACTTCTAACACCACCTATCTACTTTATTTTATTTATCTTCTTCTGCTTCTTCTGTAAAGGGAATAATATCAGCAAACTCTTGTCCCTCTTTAACTACCATTTCAACCTTTTTTTGTGCTCTATTTAATTCTTTATTACAATATTTAATAAGTTTTACCCCTTCTTCAAATTTTTCCAGGGATTTTTCCAGTGAAATACCACCTGATTCAAGCTGTTTTACTATTTCTTCTAACTTTTCTATAGCTTTCTCATAATTCAAATTACTTTCATCCATTACCATCACCAGCTTCCTGCAAATCATTTATCCGACTTATAATTATACCATCAGTTACCCTGGTAATCAAATCGGAATTTACATTAACATCTTTGATACTATTAACTATATCACCTTCCTTTACTTTACTTATACTGTAACCTCTATTTAAAGTTTTTAAAGGGCTCAAAGTATCCATTTTACCGGTTATAATCTCAAATTTACTCCTGACTCTATTTATTATCTTTTCCATATTCCATTGTAAAGAAGTTTTTAATTCATCAATTTTTTGAATGTGAACTGCATATAAATCTTCAGGATCTTTAAAAATTTTCTTTTCTATAATAGAATCAAGTTTATCGCGTCTATTAACTATTTCGTTCTCCATCAAATTTTGTAAACGCTTATATAAATTTTTTATTTCCTTTTCTAATTCTAGGCGGTTGGATATAGCCAACTCAGCTGCAGCAGAAGGTGTTGGTGCCCTTAAATCAGCTACAAAATCAGATATTGTGAAATCAGTCTCATGACCAACACCAGAAATTACGGGTAATTTAGATTTATATATTGCCCGGGCAACTATTTCTTCATTAAAAGGCCATAAATCTTCAATTGACCCCCCACCACGAGTAATAATTATTAAATCAATATCCTCTCTACTATTTAAGTATTCAATTCCTTTAATTATCTGTCCTGCTGCCTTTTCTCCCTGTACTAAAGATGGTACAATCAATAAAGATACATTCTCAAATCTCCTCTTTGCTACTGAAAGCAAGTCCTTGATAGCTGCTCCAGTTGGAGAAGTAATAACACCGATTTTAGCCGGTAAAGCCGGAATTGTTTTCTTAACTTCTTGGGAAAATAAACCTTCTTTTTCAAGTTTTTCTTTTAATTGCTCAAAAGCCAAAAACAAAGAACCCTTACCCACAGGCTCAAGTCTATCAATATATAGTTGATAAGTACCCCGGGGTTCATAAATATCAATATAACCATAGGCATTTACTTTAAGTCCATCTTCAGGATTAAATTTCATGTTTTTATTATTACTCTTGAACATAACTGCATCGATTTTAGCCTTTTTATCCTTTAAAGAAAAATACATATGGCCAGAATTATGATGATGAAAATTAGATATTTCACCAGTAACCCAGACATCAT
>CAYRVO010000378.1:0-1852 GCA_964427565.1 uncultured Halanaerobiales bacterium
AACCAACAATTTTAAAAACAATCATCTACTTCACCTAAAATCCAAAAACACTGCGGACATCAGTAAATAATTGATTTATTAACTGGATAACCACCATTAAAACTATAATTACACCCACTAATGTTAGCATCTGTGCCTGTTCTTCTTTGTTAGCCTGTATTAAAACTATATTTATTATCGATATGAATATCCCCAGGCCGGCTATCTTAAAAATTAAATTAATATCCATCAATCATCCCCCTCTTCTAACAGCAGAGTATAATAATCATAAAACTTATCAAAACCCCTGAATATCTTGCCAATTTAACTTTTTTATCTGCAGTTCTTTCAGCTCGTTTTTTAGCATTTGCAAGTTTTTCCATTGTTAGCTTATTATTTTTTTCCTGTTCATTAATCTGACTCTTACCTAAGTTCTTACCCCATTCAAGCATTATTTTTCTATCATTAGAACATAATGTGCTCTCCTTCAGTATATCAGACCAGAGAGAAGCAAATAAAATATCCTTCTCATCATTTAAATGTTTAGAAGCAGTTTCAAAAAGGTCAGAAACTGGTTTTTCTACTTGCCCTGAAGTTTTTTTTAGTGCTTCTGAAAGTACAGTCTGATTATATACTATTTCTGTATTTATTAAGTTAACAGCCATATATAATTCCTGAAGATAATTAACCCGGTAAATATATCTATGGGCAATAGCCCAGCCAGTTCCTGAACCTGATATTAATATAAATATAATCCCGGTCAACTTTAACCACATCTAAGCTTATTCCCCCTCTGATCAATTATGTTTTCAATTGTCCCCACACCATTTCTCCTGCTGAGAATTATGAATCTCTTGAAAATCGAGTTTTTTATTAACTCTTTTAAACCCGGCTTATTTTTTACAGAAGCAAGATTATTACCATGTACAGTTGTAATTAAACTTACACCTGCATTAGCTGCTTCCTTAATAGCTTTAATATCTTCTTTTTGACCCAGTTCATCGACTGCTATGACTTCTGGTGACATTGCTCTTATTAATAAAAGCATACCTTTTGACTTTGGACAATTATCCAATAAATCTGTTCTTTTACCAATATTATTCTGAGGTATACCTTTATATGCACCAGCAATTTCTGAACGTTCATCAACAAGACCTATTTTTTTTCCTTTAATGGATAGTTTTTTGTCTCCATTACTGAGCAAACGCACCAGGTCCCGTAGAAGAGTTGTTTTACCACAAATAGGAGGGGAAATTATAAGTGTATTATAAACATAGTTGTTTTTATAATCATATATTTTCTCAACTACATTGCGGGCAACCCCAATTACTTCTCGAGTTAGTCTATAATTTATACTATTTATATTCTTGATTGTTTTTATTTTATTATCTTCTGTTATTATCTGGCCTGTAAAACCTACACGATGACCACCGGTTATAGTAATAAATCCTTCTTGCATCTGTCTTTGTAAAGCATAAAGAGAATTTTCTGTTAATATTAATATGGCTTTTTTTAAATCTTTTTTATTTATTTTTATATCTTTAATAAAAATATCATTTTTACGTGTAATAATATGAAGAGGTTGATTTATCCGCAATCTAATTTCAAGTATATTATCAACTTCTGGTATCTGTTTTTTCTGTATTTTTTTTCTTAATTCAGGGGGCAAATATGTAAAAAGCTTTTTATACACAATATTAACCTCCAAGTTGTCCATTAAAATTTTTAAAAAAAATTTAATTCTTTTATATATATATATTTATATTTAACCACCTATATAATTCATATTAATATAGCAATCAATCTATGCGTGAACCTTCAAAAACAAGATTTTCACCAAAGGCACTAGCTGCGCGTCGGGTGGAGCTTCTAA
>CAYRVO010000379.1:0-1851 GCA_964427565.1 uncultured Halanaerobiales bacterium
AGATAATTATCACTGGATAAAAGATGCAGAGAAAAATAACCTTGTTGTCGGTTCTAAAGCAAGGATATTATATACAGATGGACCGGGCAGGGTAGAGATTGCCCTTAAGTTTAATAAGATGGTCAGAGATGGAGAAATAGGTCCTGTAATGTTAGGGCGTGATCATCATGATGTAGGTGGTACTGATTCACCATATCGCGAAACTGCTAATATAAAAGATGGAAGTAACATTATGGCTGAAATGTCAATCCACTGTTTTGCCGGTAATGCCGCCCGTGGTATGAGTATGGTTGTAGAAAGCAATGGTGGGGGAGTAGGAATAGGGAAAGCCTTTAATGGTGGTTTTGGTCTGGTTCTTGATGGCAGTAAGCGGGTAGATGAAGTAATCAAATCAGCCCTGGACTGGGATGTGCACGGTGGTATAGCCCGCAGAGCCTGGGCCAGAAATGAAAATGCCATAGAAACAGGTGTAAAGTGGAATCAAACAAAAGGTGGTCTGGGACATATGACCTTACCTTATCAGCCTGATGAAGATTTAATAGATAAAACTCTGGCTGATTATGAGTAATAATGGATTATTACTCCATATTGTTACCATAAATATTTGCGATTATTATTGATATATTATGATTATAAAGGAATAAGCAAAAAATAGAAAAAAGTGCTAAGGAGGATATGATATAATGAAACTGATAGATTATACATTAACAGACTTTAACCAGAAGCTGGCCAGTGGTTCGGCCACTCCCGGTGGTGGTAGTGTAGCCGGTCTTGGTGCAGGTTTATGTGCGGGTCTGGTTTCTATGGTTGTCAATTTAACTAAAGGTGATAAGTTAAATAAATATGGACAAAAGGCAGACAAACTACGTCAGCAGGCGGAAGAATTAATAGATAAAGATACAGAAAGTTTTAATAAAGTGATGGCTGCCTATAAAATGGCTAAAGAAACAGAGGAAGACAGGAAAAAAAGACAGGCTGCTATTCAGGCAGCCCTCAAGCAAGCAAGTTTAACTCCTATGGAAACAATGAAATTAAGTTTAAAACTTTTAAAATATGGTCGGGAAGTTATAGAAGACTGTAATCCTAATACTATGTCTGATGTTGGTGTTTCTGCCCAGATGGGACTGGCTGCAATTAAAGGTGGTTATTATAATGTAATGATAAATGCCTGTTCACTGAAGGATAAAGAAACTGCAGCAGATTTAAAAAAAGAAGCAGATAAAATATTAAAAGAGGGAAAACAGCTTGCTGCAGAATTAGAAGAGATTACTCTGGCTACATTTAAAAATTCTTGATTATAGATATTTACTGAAGTTAAGTAATTAACTGCCCTTTGTTTTTTAGGGGCAGTTTTTGTTTTTTATTAGATATATGAACTGAGAATATCAGTGAAGGAAAAGTTAAAGAAATATCATAATGAGCAAATGTTTACTTGACAAATTGCCTGGGACAAATTATACTATTTATGAATGATAATGAATATCATTTGCAATAAAAACTGGAAGCTATTTTAAAAAAATACACAAGTTAAGATTGGGGGTCATAAGATGGATAGAAAAGAAATTTTACAATTACAGGAAGATGAACTTCTAAAATTAATAGAGGAAAATTTTAATATTGAGATTCAGGGTTTAGAAGATAGAGAATATCTTACTCAGGCCTGGTTAGTTGTTGAGAAGTTGATGCTAAAAGGGTGGAGGATAGATATTGAAACAAAAATTAATTATAAAAAAGTTGATGGGATTTTAATGACTAATGGTAGGCCAGAAACAGTATTTGCTCAATATGGTAGGTTGCCAAAATTTAATAGTGTTGTTGAAGGTATTTGCAAGCTTGCTCTGATAATTTTAG
>CAYRVO010000380.1:0-1851 GCA_964427565.1 uncultured Halanaerobiales bacterium
AAAATACTACCGGTAAAGAACGTAGTAAAAGAGCTAAAAAAGCTTTGAAAAAAGTTGGATTAGAAGGATGGGAAAATCAATATCCCGATCAATTAAGTGGTGGTATGAAACAAAGGGTAGGTCTGGCTAGAGCTCTGGCAGTAGATCCAGATATATTGTTAATGGATGAACCATTTAGTGCTCTGGATCCCTTAATTAAAAAAGATATGCAGGATAAACTGCTGGATTTATATGATGATATGCAGAAAACGATTGTATTTATAACTCATGATCTGGATGAAGCTCTTAAATTGGGTGATAGAATTGCTATTATGAAAGGTGGCAAAATTATTCAATTTGGTTCTCATGAAGAGATATTAACAAATTCTAAAAATGAATATGTTAAAAATTTTGTTCAGGATGTAAATAGGTCTAGAGTATTTTTAGCAGAGGATATTATGACCAATCCTATAGCATTATTATATGAAAATGAAGGTCCTTATACAGCTATGCATAAAATGCGGAAAAATGAACTGGAAAGTTTATTTGTAGTGGATAATAAAAGAAGACTAAAAGGTGTAATAATAATTGAGGATATTCTTGAAGCTATTAATAAAAGTACAGATGATATAGATAAAATTATAAAAAAGACTGATGTTGCTTATCCAGATGAAAATTTGGATGAATTATTTAAACAAATTGCTAATTTAAATACTCCTTTACCTGTAATTAATGATAACCATAAACTGTTGGGGGTTATTGTAAAAACGAATGTTCTGGCAAACCTGGCTACGGAAGAAATAATTTAATTGGCAAAAGTATTGTTCTATTTGTAGGGGGATATTTAATGAACATAATTTCATTAATAATTAAGAAAATGCCACTAGGTAACTGGATAGAAATGATGGTTAATTTTTTAATAAACAATTTTGAAGGATTCTTTGATAGTTTTGCCTATATATTAGGTTCTTTAATTAATGGTTTTGAAGATATTTTATCAATAGGACATCCGTTTATTTTAATTGTTATTATTGGCTTAATAGCATGGAAAATAAAAAATTATAAACTAGCTATTTTTGTAGCACTGGGATTATCCTTAGTCCTTAACTTACGTATGTGGGATCCTTTAGTAACTACACTTGCTTCTATAATTACTTCAGTATTAGTGGCATTATTACTCGGGATTCCAATAGGAATATTGAAAGCCCACAGTAAAATACTTGATTTTGTTACCCGTCCTATTCTTGATTTCATGCAGACTATACCGCCATTTGTATATTTAATTCCAGCCTTGATGTTTTTTGGGCTGGGTAATGTTTCTGGTGTTATTGCTACTGTAGTTTTTGCAATTGCTCCTCCGATAAGGCTAACATATTTAGGAATTAAACAGGTACCTGATGAATTAATTGAGGCCGGTAAGGCTTTTGGGTGTACATGGTGGCAAATGCTTTTCAAAGTAGAACTACCTGGTGCTTTACCTTCAATTATGATGGGGGTAAATCAGTGTATAATGCTTTCCTTATCTATGGTTGTTATAGCAGCAATGATAGGTGCCGGTGGTCTTGGAAAACCTGTTTTGAGGTCGTTATCAGTGGTTGATATTGGGATGGGTTTTGAGGCAGGTTTAGGAATTGTAATTATTGCGATGATATTAGATAGAATTTTTGGACGGGATTCACAGTAATCTACCTTCAATTAAATGTAATTAGATTAGCAACTAACAAAGACTATAAAAAAAACATAATATATAGTAATAAATGATTTTGTAGATGGTTATCCACAGATTAAATATAGCAGTTATCAAAAAGCCCTATCATTTCTGATAGGGCTTGATTTGACATAAAAATGGTGCCGAAGGTGGGAGTCGAACCC
>CAYRVO010000381.1:0-1845 GCA_964427565.1 uncultured Halanaerobiales bacterium
AAATATATTAATAAAGTTAATGACTATAGTATCACTTGTGTTTGCTCCTTTATTTCTGTAAAGGATTATAGATATAATTATAACTATTGTTTTGAATTAGATATAACAGATATGAAAAATTATATAATAATTAAAAACGGGCAAAGGTTCTTTATATTTTAGATAAAGGATTATTGTCCGTTTTTAGTATTGTGAACCTCAACTTCAAAGCTATAGATAAAAAAGTGGTTTAATGAAATAGAATCAAATAGTTTTTTTGAACAATTATTTTAAAGGGAGCGATTATAAAATGAAACTTTCCGGTGATAGTATGTGTTTTGCCTGTGGTAAAAATAATCCGATATCATTAGGACTTGAGTTTGTATTGGATGAACAGGGACAGGCTGTAGCTCATTTTACTGCCCGAGATGTACATCAGGGTTATGATAATATTATGCATGGAGGACTTGTAAGTACACTTTTGGATGAGTCGATGGCTAAAGTACTTTCTCTGCATGATATAAAGGCTGTTACTGCCGAGATGAAAACGAGGTTTAAAAAACCTGTCTGGATTGGAGAACAGCTTAAAATTACAGGTATTTTTAAAGATAGACATGGTAAACTATTATTTACAGAGGCTTATCTGGAAAATGAAGATAAAAAAATCATTGCCCGGGCTGAAGCTAAGTTTATGGAGGTTAGAAATTAGGATCTTTCGTTAATTAAAATATCTTTGCATAATTAATTATGCAAGAGACTTAAATATAATTATTATTACAATAGGGGGTAAAAATGATGAAAAGAGAAGAGGCATTAGAGCTTGTCAAGGAAAATATTAAACAGGAGAATCTTGTTAAACACTGTCTGGCTGTTGAGGGTGTTATGAAGAGATTGGCTGAATACTTTGATAAAGATATTGAAAAATGGAGACTTGCTGGTCTTTTGCATGATATTGACTATGAAGAAACAGCAGATGATCCAGAGAAACATAGTATAATTGGTGCTGGAATGCTGGCAGAGATGGGGTTGCCAGATGATATTGTTTATGCTGTTAAAGTACATAATGGTATTCATGGATTACCACGTAAAAATTTAATGGATAAGGCCTTATATGCAAGTGATCCTCTTACTGGATTAATTGTTGCTTCAGCTCTTATACATCCGGATAAGAAATTGTCAGCCTTGGATACCGGGTTTGTAATGAATCGTTATGGAGAAAACTCTTTTGCTAAAGGTGCTGATAGAGAAGTTATTGCTTCTTGTTCAGATATGGATCTTGAACTGGAAGAATTTATAGATCTAGCACTAGAGGGTATGCAGGAGATTGATGATGAACTAGGATTATAATATTTTAGAAATATGTAAATTATAATAAGTAGGAAGTATTTGTTGTGGGTATATAAATTTTTAACATCGATATAATGTGACGATTTTTATTTGTTAAAAAGACTAAGATCAAACAACATACTTTCATATAATATAGCCTAGTTTATGGATATAGATTTAAAGCCAAGATTATAAAGGATGGTTAAATATGAGTGCTAGACAAAGATTACTTAAATTTTTACAACACGAGGCAGAAAAACCACTGACGGCAGAAGAATTGTTTGCAAGTTTTGACATCAATAATAAAGAAAAACAAATTTTCAGAGATCTTCTCAGTCAGTTAGAGAATGAAGGTTTAATATACAAAAGCAAGGCAGATAAATATGGTGTGCCGGGAAAGTTTCATCTTATAAGGGGTAGAATTGAGAGGAACCCACGTGGTTTCAGTTTTTTAATACCAGATAATCCTCAACAGGAAGATGTTTTTATTAGTATAGAAGATATGAATGGAGCTATGCATAATGATAAGGTTTTTGTAAG
>CAYRVO010000382.1:0-1838 GCA_964427565.1 uncultured Halanaerobiales bacterium
ACGGGCTTTAATGGTCTGTTTTTACCGTTTTTGATTGGTTTAGCTAATTTCTGCTTTGTAAGTAGTGGATATATATTTGGCAATAAAATTGGTGATACTATACCAAAAAGATTTGAAATATTTCCGGGGATTATAATAATAGTTCTGGGAATAGGGAGGATATTTTAATGATAATTGGTATAACAGGGGGGATTGCCTCCGGTAAAACAACTGTCAGCAATATTTTAAAAAAACGGGGGGCATTTATTATTGATGCTGATCAAATTGCTCATGAGATTTTAAAAAAGGGAAAGCCAGGATGGAAAGAAGTGAAAGAGGAGTTTGGTAAAAAAATACTGACCCAAAATGGTGAAATTGACCGTTCCTATCTTGGAGAACTGGTTTTTAATGATCAAAACAAGCTCAAAAAACTGGAAAATATAACCCATCCCCTGATAATTGCAGAGATTAAAAAAAGAATCAAAAATGCTAAATCCAGAAATCATGCCGGTAAACCTATATTTCTTGATGCAGCCTTACTCTATGAAACCGGATTGGACAAACTTGTTGATGAAGTGTGGGTTATTTATGTTGATAGAGAAACTCAATTAAATAGACTTATGCAACGTGATAATTTTTCTCGTATCCAGGCTCAGAAGAGAATAGATAGTCAGATATCACTTGAAAAGAAGAAAGTGATGGCTGATAGAGTAATTGCTAACAGAGGTAGCTTTATGCAATTAAAGGAGAAAATTAATATTATATGGAAAGAAATTTAAAGTATAATTCTGGTTTTTAAGAAGGATTTTTTCCAAAAATATAGAATTATATATTATACAGGTGTAATTTAATTTTCATTTTATAAAACTATTAAATACAGGGGGTGAGATGAACTCAAAATAAAAAAATTAGAGATATATATTTAAAGCTTAAAAAATTAGGAGGAGGATTTTTTTAATGCGAAAAAGTTTAGTTTTATTTCTTTCTTTGTTATTAGTCTTTTCACTGGTTGGTCTTGCCAATGCAGCAGAAGTTAAGAACCCGGAAACTTTTGTTTATGCCGCTTATGGTGACAGGAATACATTGGATCCGCATTATTGTTATGATACTTCAAGTGGAGAAGCCATTAATCAGGTATATGAAAACTTGATAAAATATAAGGGTAGCAGTGTTACAGAATTTGAACCTATGCTGTCAACGAAGGTTCCTTCTCAAGAAAATGGATTAATTTCTGAAGATGGAACAGAATACACCTTTATATTAAGAGAAGGTATTAAGTTTCATAATGGAAATGATTTAACACCTGAGGATGTTAAATACAGTGTTATAAGAGGTTTAATTTTCGATCGTTCTGGTGGTCCTATGTGGATGATGTATGAACCATTATTTGGTGCAGGAAGTCTTGCTGATATAACTAAAGAGGTAGTTGGTGTTGATGATCCATCATTACTTACTGCTGATCAATCAGCAAAAGTATATCAAAAATTACAAGAATGTATATCGATAGATGGTAATGAAATAATTTTCCATCTGGCAGATCCTTATCCTCCATTTCTGAATATTCTGGCTCACAATTCAGCATGGAGCAGCATAATGGATAAAGAATGGAGTATTGAAAATAACTGTTGGGATGGCAAACCAACAACTATAGCTAATTATTATAATCCAGAAAGACAGAGTGATCCTGTTTATGATAAGATGAATGGTACAGGTCCATTTGAATTAGTTGAATGGGTACCAAAGGATCATATTATCTTTAAGCGTAATGATAATTACTGGTGCGAACCGGCTAACTTTAAAACAGTTATTATTAAGAAAGTTGATGAAAACAGTACACGTAGATTGATGTTAAGACGTGG
>CAYRVO010000383.1:0-1832 GCA_964427565.1 uncultured Halanaerobiales bacterium
AGTACATCAGCCATAATTATCCCCCCTTATTGAACAACAAATTGTGTAAACCACACACTGGTGATTTTACCATTATCGATAATGTTATTAATCCGTTCTTGTATTAATTCCTTCAATTTATTTCCTTCCGGATTTTCGATATCCTGTATATCCTGGGATCGCAGAATACAAATTATTATATCCCTGATCTGTGGTTTGCGTTTATCAAGTTCTTCTATAACTTTCTTATCACTTATTTCAGCCGTTATACTGGCTTTCACAAATTTATAACCACCTGAATTAGCAAGATTTACTGTAAAATTACCCAACTCATATGTAGGTCCTATAGATTTTTCTGTTTTTTCATCATTTTGACCATTAGAACCCCCACTACCACTACCAGAACCGGGAATAATAAATTTCATCACCGTAAAACTGGTACCTGCCGCAATAATTATTACTAATAGGGCAATTATAATTATCATCATAAATTTATTATTATTGTCTGCCAAATTTATTTTCCCTCCCTGTCAACATTTTTATAAGTTGAGTTTAAGATAACAACCTCAACTCTCCTATTTTTCGCTCTACGAACGGAAGTATTATTTTCGTACAGTGGTCTATATTTTGAATATCCGGCAGCTGAAAGACGCTGAGGATTAATATCATGTTTTTCAATAAAATACTTAATAACATTAACTGCTCTGGTTGTTGAAAGTTCCCAATTTGAAGGGAAATTTTCATTATTAATCGGCCAGCTATCTGTATGTCCTTCAACAGCAACTGAATTTGGTATATCCTTGATGTTTTTAACTACTTCCGATAATATTTTCTTCCCTTCTGGCTTGATTACTGCCTCTCCTATTTCATAAAGTACTTCACCACTAAATCTAACCACCAGACCCCTTTTTGTTATTTCCATATTTATCTTATCCTCTAAATCTTTTTTCTTCACATAACTTTTCATTTTACCCATGATTTCAGTTATATTTTCAGGAGCAGGATTAAATCTCTTACCCATAGAACCTTTATTAACCATAGTCTCTTCTGAAAGTGTTTTACCTGATTCTAAAACTCCCAGTTGGTTCTGCAAAGCAGATATAAAACCCTTGAATTTTTCCAAATCCATTACAGAAAAAGAATAAAGCAAAACAAAGAATACCAGTAATAAGGTCATCATATCTCCAAAGGTGGTCATCCAGGCAGGAGAACCACCTGAATTCTCATCATTATTGTTTTTTCTGCTATTTCTACGCATTTTCACCCACCGCCGATGTATTTAATTCTTCCTGGCCGGCTTCTTCACTCCCGGCTTTTTCCTCTGCTAAAAAGGCTTCTAACTTCTCCTTGATAATACGGGGATTTTCACCGGCTTGAATTGATAAAATACCTTCAATTATAACTTCCTTCATAAGTACCTCTTCTTCAGTTCTGGACTTTAACTTTTTAGAAAGAGGTATAAAAAAGAGATTAGCAAGTGTAGCTCCATATAAAGTAGTTATCAGGGCAACAGCCATACCTGAACCCAAATTATCAGGGTTATCCAGCTGGCTGAGCATCTGAATTAAACCTATTAAAGTACCAATCATACCAAATGCAGGGGCCAGCTGACCCATCGTTTCAAATATCCTTCTCCCTTGGCCGTGTCTTTCTTCCAGAAATGTTAGTTTTGTTTCTAGTATATCACGAACAAGTTCCGGGTCAGTACCATCTATTACCAGTTGAATACCTTTTTTTAAAAATGGTTCATCAATTTCGCGTACATTATCTTCCAAAGCAAGGAGTCCCTCTCTTCTGGCCTTTTCTGCAAATTCAACCAAAATATCAATTACACCATCAGAATTTATAATATT
>CAYRVO010000384.1:0-1832 GCA_964427565.1 uncultured Halanaerobiales bacterium
AATAATCAAATCTGTTAGTTGAAATAAATAGTTACTTAACATGATAATACCAATAATTATAATTCCAATTAAAAAAGGATACGTAATTTCTTTTAATATGTAAAGATCAACTATTTTTTTCTTCCATATCTTATACATTAATTAGCTCCCCAGTTATGTATAGCAGCATATTACTGTAATCATGTTTTCTTTTAAATTATAACATTTATTAAGAGTCTAAACAAGCTATTCGACAATATTATATTTTAAAACAATATTTTAATACCTGTTGCAAATAATAACTGCTGACTTTTAATTACTGAATCTATATCTTCAAAAAGTATATTTTCATGATAATCTTTCTGTACCTGTTTACCTGCTGTATAAATATCAGTAAAATTTAAGTTAACAAGCAAAGTAATATTTTTCTTTAGAGAATATGTATATTCACTACCTATATTTATTGCTCTCCCTGAAGCCTCTATTTTACTCAATTTATTACGTAATAAGTGATCATCCCTATCATTGACAGTGACAATTGGAGAATAAGAAAAACTTAAACTTGCAGAATGTTTTTCTTTACTTTCTTTAAATTCCATACCAAGATAGGGAATATGATAATTCACTTCATAATCCAGTACATTACCCGGATTAGTAAAAATATCTTCTCTATCATAAAATGAACCCCACTGTGTTACATCATGAATTATAAAGTCATAATTTTGATATTTGTAGCCTATATTTACTTTAAAATCTCTATTTTTTTTAACCTTATGTAATAATGATAGATTACAGTCTATATAATAGGCCTTTAATTCTGCTTTTGATTCTGAATAAATATCCCATGTATCATAGATACTTTCTTCATCTCCCTTTATCTTGTACCAGTCAGTATCATAGAAAGTGCCTGCATACTTACGTGAAAAACTGGAGCCAAAATTAAGTTCAAATTGATCATTTTCAATTCTCATCTTAACAATATTTACATTAAGCGGAAAATCCAGTTTACTCTTATAATTATTTTCTTCTTCTATTATGTAAGTAGTATATCCATCTAAACTGCCATAGCTAATATCAATATCTGCAGCTATGACAGTAATACTTGCTAAAAAAATTATTAAAATTACTAAAATAGGATATGTTTTTTTCATATTTTTTTCCTTTCTATTCTATTTATAGTATTTCATAACATACACCTCTTTTCTATAATTTAACAAAAAGCATGAAATACCTGCAAAAAATTTTGATTTAAGAAAAAAATAACTCCGGCTGGTTTAACCGGAGTTAAAGTCTAGTATAAATTTTTAAGAAATTATTTTAAGATAATATTTTATCAAGAAAGGCTTCTATTCTTTCATTTTCAGGTATTTCAAACATTTTATTAGGTGTAGTATGAGCTATAATTTTTCCCAGGTCCATAAAAATAACTCTATCTGACACTTCACGGGCAAAACCCATTTCATGAGTAACTATTAATAGTGTGATATTTTCTTCTGCCAGATCCTTTATAACTGTTAGTACCTCTCCCACAAGTTCGGGGTCCAGGGAAGAAGTCGGTTCATCAAATAATAGAATATCAGGATTCATGGCCAGGGCCCGGGCAATAGCAACCCTCTGTTTCTGTCCACCTGAAATCTGTGATGGGTAGGAATCTTTTTTATCCAGTAATCCCACTTTATCTAATAAAATCTCAGCTTTATTTATTGCTTCTTCTTTTTCTATATTACCGACTACTATTGGTGCTTCAACTACATTGCCCAGCACTGTTTTATGGGGAAAGAGATTAAAGTTCTGAAAGACCATCCCCAATTTACTGGAAATATTGTTTACTGTATCGGCTTCCTTTTCTTCTA
>CAYRVO010000385.1:0-1815 GCA_964427565.1 uncultured Halanaerobiales bacterium
CATGATATTCACAACTTCTGTACTGTAGAGATGAGTTCTCTTTATGCTGATATAACTAAAGATAGACTCTATACTGATGGGACAGATTCAAATAGTCGTAGATCAGCTCAGAGTACACTATATGATATATTGCTTACACTTGTAAAACTGGTTTCACCTGTTTTAGTTCATACAGCTGAAGAAGTCTGGCAATATCTACCGGAAGAAGACCGGGAGGAAAAAAGTATTTTTCTAACAGATTGGCCTAGAGTTGTTGCAGAATATTTTGATGAACAGCTTGTAGAACGCTGGTCTAAATTACTGGAAATAAGAAAAGATGTAGCTAAAGCACTGGAACTGGCCAGAGAGGATAAAATAATTGGTAATTCACTGGAAGCAAAAGTTATTCTACAGCCAACTGATGAAAAACAGAAAAAATTCTTAGAGGAAAATTATGATAAATTAGCTGATCTATTTATTGTTTCTCAGTTAGATCTCGTTGAAAAAATAGAAGATGATTATTATACAGGAGATATAACCGGACTTGGTGTAATTATTAAAGAAGCAGAAGGAGAAAAATGTGTACGTTGCTGGAAATACAGCACTACAGTCGGTGATGATGATGAACATGAAGATATCTGTCAACGATGTGTATCGGTTGTTAAAGGAGAATAAATTACTAAATAATAGGGGAAGCTTTAATATGAAGTTTCCCCTGGATAATTAAGGGGAGTTAGAAATGCTGAGTAATAAAACTTTTAAAATACTTACTCATATTATCTTAATATTAATAATTATATTTTTAGTAGGTAAGATAGAAGTTTTTATGAACCATTTTAAACATATCCTGTCAATCGTATTAATTCCTTTATTAATGGGTGGTTTTTTATATTATATTTTTCGGCCTATTGTCAGGAATTTAGAAAAAATAATAAAGAATAAAATCTTAGCTATTATTATTACATATATTTTGATAGTCTTTTTTATTAGTTTATTATTATTTTATTCAGGTAATGTTATTCAAACTCAGATACAAAATTTAATAAGTCAATCTTCTAATTTTTATAATTCAGCCTGGGAAAATATAAATAAATTATTTACTACTTCCTTGCTAGAAAATTTAAAATTTGAGGATAAATTAGCGTCATTTGCAGATAAGTTATTAAAAAATATTGAAAACAATCTTGTTCAGTTTTTTTCTGCTATTACCAATATAGGTACTATATTAATTCTGATACCTTTTGTCTTATTCTACTTTCTTAAGGATGATAAACAGATATTTCAGAACATAATCAAAATTTTTCCGGCAGATAAACAGGACTTTATAAGGAAGTTATTACTTGATATAGATAGTAATTTACAGGTATATATTAGTGGTAGATTACTTGTGGTTTTGGTTTTAGGTATTTTAACATTTACAGGTTATTTAATTGTTGATATTCCCAACGCACTGATTTTGACTATTATAGCAGCAATTACATCACTTATTCCCATTATTGGTCCCGTTATTGGTATTCTACCAGCTATATTCATTGCTTTAACGGTTAATCTTTTACTTACTTTAAAGGTATTAATTGTTATGCTTATAGTTCAACAACTGGAGGGAAATGTTATCCAGCCCAATATACAGGGTGGCAGACTTCATATTCACCCCTTGATTGTTATCTTTTTGGTAATTATATTTATACTTCTTTTTGGATTCCTGGGGGCATTATTTGCTGTACCTGCTTATGTTGTTTTCCGTGTTATAGTAAGTAATTTACGAAATGAAGAAATTTAATTCAAAATTACCTGTGTTGTATCTATGCTGTAAATGTAATAATAAGTGATTTTAAG
>CAYRVO010000386.1:0-1809 GCA_964427565.1 uncultured Halanaerobiales bacterium
CTATAATGATTGTAAAGTTATCAAAGCCAATTACTTCACCTTTTATCTGAAAACCATTAATCAAATATACAATTACAGGTATATGTTTTTTTCTTACCTCATTAAGTAGATTATCCTGTAAATTTAATTGTGATTTCATATTTTATTCCCCCTCTATGTTTACTATTATTCATTAATTCAACGTTTTTATGATAAATCCTTCTTTATTAACAACCTTTTTTAGTAGTAGGTTATACTTTTTGCCTGTCAATTAATTTCATACAGTCTTTATAAACTGTTTCTTCTGTGAGAGAAGATAAATTAAACCAGTTAATACTATCATCTCTTTTAAACCAGGTTAATTGTTTTTTTGCAAAATGACGTGTGTCTCTTTTTATTCTTCTGAGAGCTTCCTCAAGATCAAATTGACCATCCAGGTAAGCAATTATTTCTTTATAACCCAGTGCCTGCTTGGCAGTTTTACTAAGTTCATAGTTAGCAAGTAAATTTTTAACTTCTCTTACAAGCCCTTGTTCTATCATATTATCTACACGTTTATTTATTCTCTGATAAAGTTCTTCTCTTTCCCGATATAATCCAATTTTTAATGCTTTATATCTATCAGGATTCTGAGACTGTTTTTCAATAAAATATGTTTTTGTCTTAGCTGTTTGTTTATAAATTTCAATGCCCCTTATAACCCGTCTTAAATCATTAGGATGTAATTTTTTTGCAAGCTGAGGATCTATTTTTGCCAGTTTATTATGTACATATTTATTACCTTTTTCCCGGGCCTGTTTTCTTAATTTCTTTCTTAAATCAGGGTCATTATCCATTTCAGGTAGTAAAAAACCTTCAATTAAAGCCTTTATATATAATCCTGTACCACCAACAAGTAGAGGTAATTTATTACGACTATATATATTCGGGATTAGCTTATCAACTTTCTTCTGATAGTCAGCAACAGAAAAATCCCCATCAGGAGTTAATATATCAATCATGTGATGGGGAATAGTATTCTGGATATCAACTGTTACTTTAGCTGTACCGATATCCATATCTTTATAAACCTGCATTGAGTCAGCAGAAATAATTTCCGCATCAAATTTTTTGGCCAATTTTATAGATAATTCAGTTTTTCCAGCTGCCGTAGGGCCCAGAATAATGGGTAAAAAATATTTTACTTCATTATTTTTCATATTCTACCCAATCCTTTCTTTAATTCTTTATCTGTCATGTGTAATAATGTTGGTCTTCCATGTGGACAGCGATAAGGATTTTTAGTTTTAAATAAATCTTCTATAAGTTTTTTTATTTCTTGTTTATCAAGGTTTTCACCTGCTTTTATTGCTCCCCTGCAGGACATATATAATATCATCTGCTTAATTAAATCAGATTTTTCCATTTTTTTACCATCGGTTATTAATTTGTCTATAATTTCTTTAATTACTTCCTTTCCTGCCCTATTTTTGATATAATTTGGAACTTCTCTGATAATAAAGCTTTTAGTACCAAATGGTTCAAGTTTAAAACCCAAATTATTCATTACTTCTAAATATTTTTTAACAATTTCTACTTCAGATATTGTGAGTTCAATATTTATTGGTACAAGTAAAGGCTGAGCAGTAATTTTACTATTATTATATTTATCTTTGATTTTTTCATATAAGATTCTCTCCTGAGCAGCATGCTGATCAACTATTAAAAAACCATCTTTAATAACCACAATAAGATAGAGACTATGAATCTGGCCCAGAACACTTATGATTTCAGGCTTATCCTTTTTATTACTTTCATAGTTATCTTTACTTTCATGCACATTGTTATTTT
>CAYRVO010000387.1:0-1809 GCA_964427565.1 uncultured Halanaerobiales bacterium
CTTTCACCTATTATCATCTTTACACTAAAAAACCAGCGGCTTTTATACCACTGGGTGTACTTAATATATTTTATTTATAACTTATGGAGTCGATGACCGGATTTGAACCGGTAGTCTGTTAATTACGATTCAACTGCTCTACCAATTATGAATACTTATTTTACTTCCCAGTCTTCCACATTGAGCTTCCATTTTTGATTTGTTTTCCAGTTATCCTTTTCTTTAAAATTTCTTCTGGCAATATCCATTGTTTCCTCAACAATCTCCAAAACTTCCTCATATTCCAGTCTTTTAAGATTACCTTTTTCTATTAAATTATTGATAACATCAGTTATTTCCTCTTCATCTTCCCCTGACATATATAAATAATAGGACATACTGCTAATAGTTCTTACTCTATCCCAGTTATCAAAATCAGATTTATCCTTCTTTTTTAATTCCTGAAAACGGGATTGAAAATATGCTGGCAGCTGCCCTGGTTTTACAGAATTAAAGTAGCTACCATTCCAAAAATAAAGTTCATCGTGTATTGATTTCTGATAGGTAGCAACTCCCCAGATTCCATAATCAGAAAATTTAAAATAAGTCTCGTCATTAATATTCAATTTTTCCATTGATCCTACCGGTGTAGTAAAAGGGAATTCTTTGAATTTCTGTTCTTCATTAAATACTAAAAATACCTGAAAAGCCCGAGGACTCATTCCCTGTCCTGAACCAGGTCCTTCTGTAAATGCTAAAGTTGTAAACCCATTTTGGGGATAATTATTAATACGTTCTACATTATCTTTATTAATTCTTGTCGTATTATCTCCGGTAGTATCATATACCAGATTATCACCTGCATATATTTTAATATCATACTCGCCGGCATTTTTGATAACTATTTCTTTACCTGTTTTATCATTTTTCATACTATTTTCCCTGGATTTACTTTGGTCTGACTGCTTATTATTTTTATCAGGCTCTAAAAAATCAGTTTTATCAATTTTTGATGAAATCATTTCCTCTATATTTTCATAAGAGTCAAAATCAAAAGTGTCATTTAATAAATGTTTTTTACTCCAGAATTTATCTGAATTCCATTTGCCCCATTCTTCCTGGTCTTCATCTGTATCAATAAATATTTTTGTTTCAAGATCAGGTAGCTCATCATAAAATATAGGTTCCTGAGCTTCCAAAACATCCACATTTTGATAATTAAAGCTCTCAGACAGGATGTTTGTGCTCTCCGGAGCATAAATAGTTAGATTTTCCAGTAAAACTTTATCACCCTTAATTTTCTCTGTATTCATAAAAAATGAATTCCTGATATTGATAGTTCGAGCAGATATGTTACTGCCCAGTTTATTTATTTTTGTTTGCTCCATATCAATAGAACTACTTACAGATATTTTTCTAAGATCATTTATAATTACATTCGACAAAAATAACTCGTTAGCCTTTAGCCTATTAAATTTATTGAATCCAGAGTCCTGAATCTTTAATTGTTTACTGGAAATAGAACAAAAATCATAATTATCTAATTTGAATGATTTAATAATGGTTGTATCTCCATTAATAAAATCACTACCACCACCATCTTCACGGTTCCATTTAGTGCAGGCACTATTTTCAACATAGATACCTTTACCCGAAAGTAATTTAACATATCCAGGTTGCTCTTTTTTATATTTTAGATAAAGATTAAAATTTTTGAACTCTGAATCTTTAACAAATATGTTCTTTGCATAAATCCCATTATCAGGTTCCGTATAATAAACGCTAGTAAAATAATAGTGCCAGTTAAATTTATCAAATACTACTCCTTTA
>CAYRVO010000388.1:0-1174 GCA_964427565.1 uncultured Halanaerobiales bacterium
GTCAGGATTTAATATTAGCCATGCTGGAAGATTCGGGTGTTTCATTAAAGGACTTAAAAGTAGATGGAGGTGCTGCTGCTAATAATTTGATTTTACAGTTTCTTGCTGATATTACAGGAACTAAAGTTGAAAGACCTGTAGAACTCGAAACTACAGCAGCAGGGTCTGCATATCTGGCAGGTTTAGCTGTTGATTACTGGAGTGATAGGGATGAATTGCTGGAAAAAAGAAGGATAGATCAGATATTTACAAGAGAAATGTCTGAAGAGGAAATGAAAAAGTATTATCAGGGCTGGAAAAAAGCGGTAAATGCAACACTTGTCTGGAGTAAAGAATAATTAAATATAATAATATAAGTTGAAATGGTAGAGATGAAGAGAGAACCATTTTATTAAGGGGATAACTATATCAAATTATCTGCTTTAATAATCTGGTTCTTTTTCTTTATTTAGAAAGGAGTGTTTTTATGGAAACCGATGTTTTAGTCATTGGTGGAGGAGTAATAGGCTCAGCAATAGCACGGGAATTATCACGCTATAATATTGATATAACTCTGGTTGAAAAGGAATCTGATGTAGCCAGGGGGACAAGTAAAGCAAATTCAGGGATAATACATGCCGGTTATAATGCTGATAAGAAAACAGTAAAGGGTTGTTTAAATGTAAAATCTAATCCGCTATTTGATGAGATTTGTGACGATTTAAAAGTACCTTTTAAAAGAATAGGTTCTTTTGTTGTAGGATTTAATAAACGAGATTTAAAAAAATTGAAAGAAGAAAAATATAATGGAGCCAAAATGGGTGTTGAAGGCTTAGAGATAGTAAGTGGTAATAAATTATTCAAAATGGAACCAAAGCTAAATAAAGAAGCAAAATATGCCCTTTATGCCCCTACAGCCGGTATAATATCACCTTATATGTTAACAATTGCTTATGCTGATAATGCGGTAATTAATGGTGTAAATGTAATGTTAGAAACCGAAGTAACTGGTCTTATAAAAGATGAAGTTCATATAAGGGGAGTAAAGACAAACAAAGGTGATATAAGAGCTGAAATTGTAATCAATGCAGCAGGTTTATATGCAGATAAAATAGCAAATATGGCACAGGATAATATTAAAATAAAAGCGCGTAAAGGTGAATATTTTTTATATGATAAAGGGTATGGAAATACA
>CAYRVO010000388.1:1184-1803 GCA_964427565.1 uncultured Halanaerobiales bacterium
GTATTATTTCCTATACCCACTACAAATTCAAAGGGGATACTTGTAACACCAACTGTTCATGATAATTTATTGATTGGTCCTAATTCATATTTTATAGATGATAAGGAAGATAAAAGTACAACAAAAGCTGGTCTGAAAGAGGTAGTAGAAGGTGCCAGAAAACTTATACCTGATTTACCTGATAAAGATGTCATTACTTCTTTTTCTGGTCTACGGGCTGCAGAAAATGGAGAAGACTTTATAATTGGCTATCTAGATAATATTAAAGGATTCATTAATGTAGCTGGTATCCAGTCACCTGGATTAAGTTCTACACCTGCTATAGCAAATAAAGTTAAAGAACTTGTAGAAAAATATATAAAAGATGAAAATATAAAGATTAATTTTAACTATAAAGATGATTTCAAGGAATGCTTTAAAGAATACCCACATTATAGAGACTTTGCTAATAACAAAGAAGAATGGCAAAAAATAGTTGAAAAAAATAATGATTATGCTAAAATAATCTGCCGTTGTGAGAGTGTAACTAGGGGAGAAATCATAGATGCTATAAATAGACCTGTTCAAGCAAGGACAGTTGATGCTGTGAAAAGGAGAACCAGGGCAGGAATGGGAAGAT
>CAYRVO010000389.1:0-1802 GCA_964427565.1 uncultured Halanaerobiales bacterium
AGTTGACCAGGCAATATAAACTGGTGCTTCATATCCTGGTACAAGTCTTTTATAAGAATTAATTGTGGGATTGGTAATAGCAGTAAAAGCCTGTGCATGTTTCATTAAACCACCAATATAATAATATGCTGTCTGACTCAAACCCAGTTGATCATTCTCATCATAGAAAGAATTCTTGCTATCTTTATATAATGATTGATGGACATGCATACCGGAACCATTTTCACCAAAGATGGGTTTGGGCATAAATGTTGCGTGTAAACCATTTTCATGAGCCAGTGATTTTGTTACAAATTTAAATGTTGCGATATTATCAGCTGTAGTTAATGCTTTTTCATATTTAAAATCGATTTCATGCTGACCAGGGGCAACTTCATGATGTGAGGCCTCTACATTAAATCCCATTTTCTCCAGGGCCAGAACAATATTTCGGCGGGCATTTTCTCCCTGGTCAATAGGCCCTAAATCAAAATAGCCACCTTCATCATTGGGAATAGTAGTTGCTTTACCATTATCATCAACTTTGAAAAGGAAAAATTCCGGTTCTGGGCCAACATTCATGCTGTAACCCATTTCCTCGGCTTCCTTTAATACTTTTTTTAGTACAAATCTAGGATCTCCCGCAAAAGGTTTACCATCAGGTGTATATACATCACATATTAAACGGGCAACACTTCCTTCTTCTCTGGGACGCCAGGGAAATAAAGTGAAAGTATCATAATCCGGTCTTAAATACATATCAGACTCCTGAATTCTTGTAAATCCATCAATTGAAGATCCATCAAACATAATTTTGTTATCCAGTGCATCTTCCAGTTGATCGATTGTAATTGCTACATTTTTAACAATTCCCAGAATATCAGTAAATTGCATTCTGATAAATTTTACATTGTCTTCTTTTGCTATCTCTAGAACATCTTTTTTTGAATAATTTTTCATTAATATCACTCTCCTAAATTTTGTTTATGTGAGGTTTGTGTAAAGTATATGTTAGAATTAGTTAGCTGTCAATAATATTTTGTTTAATATCCATGTATACAGATATAGTTGCAAAAAGATATAGAACCCAAAATAAATTTATAATTTTTTGCAGGTAAATATGATAAATTGTAAAATATATTTAATAGAAGGGAGTAGTGGTAATTATGTATGGAATGTTACATGTATATACAGGTAATGGTAAAGGTAAGACTACGGCAGCTATTGGATTAGCTATCAGAGCGGCTGGGGCGGGATTGAAAGTATTTATCGGTCAATTTGTTAAAGGAATGAAATATAGTGAACTGGAATTATTAAAAGATATTGATAATATAAGAATAGAACAATATGGTTTAGAATGTTTTATAAGAAATGAGCCGGGAAAAAAAGATATAGAGGCTGCAAGAAAAGGTCTGGATAAGATGAAGAGCATATTAAGTTCAGGCGAATACAAACTAGTAATAATGGATGAAGTAAATATTGCTACATATTATAATCTATTTTCTGTTGAGGAATTATTAAACGTAATTAAAGGAAGAGCAGAAGAAGTTGAAGTTGTAATAACCGGTCGGAAAGCAGATGAAAAAATGATTACAGAGGCAGATCTGGTAACAGAAATGAAAGAAATTAAACATTATTATAATCAAGGAATATTGGCTAGAGAGGGTATTGAAAAATAATGGAAATTTGCAAATAGATTTAAAATTATGTATAATTTTAAATGAAGGTAATATATATAATATAACTTCTGAAACCAAGGGGTAACCTGAGGTCAAGGAGGTGTCAAATAATGTATAAAAAAAGTAATTTGCCCCCTTAGTAAA
>CAYRVO010000390.1:0-1783 GCA_964427565.1 uncultured Halanaerobiales bacterium
AAAATTCTTATAGCTCCAGACTCCTTTAAGGGCTGTCTTACAGCTCTGGAAGTAGCAGAGAATATTGAAAGAGGTATTCTTAATGTGCTGGATGATGCTGAGATTAAGAAAGTACCAATGGCTGATGGGGGAGAGGGAACTGTACAATCTTTGATTGATGCAACAGATGGATATTTTATATATAAGAAGGTTACAGGTCCTTTAGGAGAACCGGTGGAAGCACATTTTGGTATTTTGGGTAATCAGAGGACAGCTGTTATTGAAATGGCGGTTGCATCGGGATTTGATCTGGTGCCTCAGGATAAGGCTAATCCCTGTATTACTACTACTTATGGGACTGGTGAACTTATAAAAGCTGCCCTTGATGAAAATATTAATGAAATTATTATTGGTATTGGAGGTAGTGCAACTAATGATGGTGGTGTGGGGATGGCCCAGGCCCTTGGTGTAAAATTTCTTGATAAAGAAGGTAGAGATGTTGATTTTGGGGGGGAGCATCTTGCTAGTATTAAGAAGATTGATATGAAAGGTCTGGATGATAGGATACGGAATGTTGATATTAAAGTTGCCTGTGATGTAACTAATCCTCTTTATGGTACGGATGGTGCTGCTTTTGTGTATGGGCCACAAAAGGGTGCAACCCAGGAGATGGTAAAAAAATTAGATAAAAATTTACGTCATTTAAGTAAAATAGTCCAAAAAGAGCTCGGAAAAAATCTGCAAACAATTCCTGGTGGGGGTGCCGCTGGAGGTTTGGGTGCTGGCTTGGTTGCCTTTCTTGATGCAGAATTAAAATTAGGAGTTGATCTTATAATAGAGAAGAATAATCTTGATAAAGAAGTTAAAGATAGTGATTTAGTTATAACTGGAGAAGGTCAAATTGATGGTCAGACTGTAAAAGGTAAAACACCTATTGGTGTTTCAAAGATAGCAAAAAAGTATAATAAACCTGTAATAGCTATATGTGGTAGTTTTGAAGATGATATTAATCTAGTATATGAGAAAGGGATTGATGCTGTTTTCAGTATTTTAAAAGAACCTTCAACCCTGGAAGAGGCTATAACCAGAACTGATAAATTACTCAAAATTACTGCTGAACAGATAATGAGGGTTATGTCAACAAAACTTCACCTATAAATTTAAGATTTAGCGATTATTTCTATTGTTTACATGTTGAAATTTGAATTATAATTAAAGGAGGATTAATTTAATGAGTAATAAAGAGGAAATGATACCCCGTGAAAGGGTATTTGCAGCTTTCAGGAGACAGGACGTTGATCGCAAACCGGTGATTAATCCGGTGTCTATTGCAAATGTTGAATTGATGAATGAATGTGATACTTACTTTCCGGATGTGCATACCGATGCTGAAAAAATGGCTAAATTAGCTGCTGGAGGGCATGAGATCCTGGGGTTTGATTCGATAGCTCCTTACTTCAGTGTGCAACAGGAAGCAGCTGCTTTAGGTTTAAATGTAGACTGGGGTAGAAAAGATATGATGCCTGATCACAGGGGACATTTATATAATGAACCAGAGGAAATAGAAATACCTGATAATTTTTTGGAACATGTTGCCACTAAAACGGTAATAGATTCTATAAAACTTCTCAAAGATAGATATAAAGATAAAGTCTGTTTAATTGGTAAAGTTATGGGACCCTGGACTCTGGCTTACCACTTATTTGGTATAGAAAAATTTTTGATGGATACTATTGAAGCACCCGATAAGATAAGAGAGATATTAAATATTTTACAAGAAGTTTCTTTAAAATTTGCTGAAGCT
>CAYRVO010000391.1:0-1781 GCA_964427565.1 uncultured Halanaerobiales bacterium
AATTAATTATTTCAAACCCACGATAGAATGATAGGGGGGTAAATTTTGATTTTAAAAAGAGAGGATGGTTTTACATTACTGGAATTATTATTATCTATTGTATTGTTTGGAATTTTACTCTCTTTTTTCTTTAATTTTATTACTGATGGGTTTCAACGTTTAGATGCAACTGCCAGTAAGTCGGAGATACAATCCGATACAAGATTTGCCAGTTATATAATAAGAAAAGAATTAGCAAATTCAATTGAAGTAGAGCTGATGAATACTGTTTCTGAGGAAAGTGGATATAATTATATATCATATAATAATAATTCTATAAAACTGAAAAAAGTAGATGGAAGTGTAAGTATAATTGGTAAGGGAAATATAAATAATATATTATTTAAAGTTGTTAAAGTTAATGATGAAGAGACTTTGTACAATTATTTTCTTGAATATGAGATTCAATCCCTTAAAAATAATCAGGATTATGGTATATCATCCAAAATATTATTTAATAATCTAACTGATGATGGATTGAAAAGCAGTTTGGATATAGAAAAAGAGGTTATTAAATATAAAAACCCATAAAATACAATATAAGTTTTTTAATATATCTTAATCAATTACTTTATAAGTGAGGTGAACAAATGTTATTTGCAAATAGGCAATTTACCACAGTTGATATAGGTAGTCATTCACTTAAAGCAGTACGAATGATGAAAAATAAAAATGGTATAAATATTATTAATACTGGGGTTATTGATATACCGCCTGAAACACTGGAAGACGGAAAAATAGATGATGTATCTATTGTTGCCAGTGAACTTGCAACTCTATTTGAAAAAATGAACTATAGTCCCAATAATGTTATTACAACTGTGGCCAATAATAATTTACTTATCCGTAATCTTGAAGTACCGGTTATGTCAGAAGATGAACTATCAGAGACTATAAAATGGGAGGCAGATGATCAACTGCCATTTCCGGTTGAACATGCCCGATTTGATTATATTATTCTTGAAAAAGGTGAAGAAAAAATAAAAGTACTGCTGGTAGCAGTAAAAAAAGAAATTATTGAAAACTTTATTGCTCCTTTAAAAAAACAGGGAATAAATCCCAGGGTATTAAATGTACAGCCTATGGCTTTGCTTTCTTTACTTGAATATCAAGAAGAACTTACTGAACCGGTTGCTATACTAAATATTGGTGCTTCTGCAACACAGGTAACTATTGGTACAAAAAATAATATACATCTTTCAAGAACAATAGATACAGGAGGTAAAGATTTTACTGATACTTTGATAGAAGGTATGGGTTATAGTTATCAGGAAGCAGAAAATTTTAAAAAGAAAAATGGTATTAAGAGTGAAAAAAAAGAAGAGGAAACTGAGAATGAAGATTTTGATCTTGACTCCTTACAGATTGCAGCTACAGGTATGTCAGGAGAAGATGCAGTAAATACACTTGCCGGTAGTCTTGCTGAAGAAATATCCCGTTCACTTGACTTTTTCAGTATGAAAAACAGGGGTAAAAAAATTAATAAAATTTATATAACCGGTGGAGGCTCAAAACTAAAAGGACTTAAAGAAGTAATAAGTACGGAAATAAATAGAGAAGTTAGAGATATAGAAACCTTTAGAGGAATTAAAATGGAGAGTACAGAAGAGAATGATTCTGATATTTTTTCAGTAACAGTTGGGCTGGGAATAAGTGAGGTGCTGGCCAATGAGAGTTAATTTAATACAGAAAGAAAAAAGTGTATTTGCAATAAATTGGTTAAGGGTTATAATCACAATAGC
>CAYRVO010000392.1:0-1778 GCA_964427565.1 uncultured Halanaerobiales bacterium
ATAATATTAACTAATTTTCCCCTATATGTCAAGAAAAAAATATTACTATAATTAAATCGGCTAATTTTCAATAATTATCGAATTATTTATCTTTTTAAATTATTTAGCATTATATTATTCAATATAGGTTTCTTTGTTTTTTTTTATTATTTTTTTCTTTCAAATTAGGTTATAAAATATCATCAGTAATATTTCTGTACTCCCCCTGATCTCATATTGTAACATTTTCACTTTAATAATCCAGAAGAATTAACGAATTTTATCAACTTCAATTGTCACACCGTTTCCTCGTCAAGATAATAAATATCACTGAATTATCTTTATAAATTTATCTACCAATTCAGGATCAAACTGACTACCAGCACAATCCTTTAACTCCTGCAAAGTTTCCTTTTTATCCATTGCTTCCTTGTAGGGTCTACCATTAGTCATCACATCATAGGCATCCACAATACTTATAATTCTTGCAAGAAGTGGTATTTCTTTACCTTCAAGGCCCTGAGGATAACCACTACCATCCCAGTATTCATGATGAGATAAAATACCTTTAGCTATAGGAACAAATTCTTCAATAGCAGAAGCAATAGCGCATCCTTTTTCTGGATGTTCTTTGATTTTTTCCCATTCCTCTTCGGATAATGTAGAAGGCTTTTTCAATATTTCTTCATCAATGTTAACTTTACCTATATCATGTAAGGTAGCAAGTAAAGATAAATTGTTTAACTGTTCATCACTGAGATTAATTTTACTTCCTAACTTAAAAGCATAGTTGATCATCCTGGTGGCATGTTCTTTTGTCTCATCACTTTTGGCACCTAAAGTATTTAACATATTTTGAACCAGTTTGCTTTTTATACTGGTGTTTTTAACTAATTTATCTTTATATAATTTATCTTCAGCTTTGTATATCATTTTGTATATAGCTGGTTCTAATTTTGTTTTAATATTATAACCAATTCCAACAGAAATAGGAATATCATCAACTCTTGTACTTGCAGTTTTGTCTTTTATCCTTTTAATTATTTCTTTTGTCTTTTCTTTCTGAGTTTGAGGTAGTAAAATTATAAATTCATCCCCTGACCAGCGAGCTACAATATCTGTATCTCGAGTACAGGAACGTAATAATTTAGCTAACTTTACTAATACCCTATCACCTTTTTCATGTCCATAGCCTTCATTTATTATTTTCAAACCATTAATGTCCAGCATAATTATACTAACTGGCAAGTTGCCTTTAGCATCTATTTTTTTAATTTCTTTTTCCATATAGCTACGGTTATATAAGTCAGTTAAACTATCATGATAGGAAATATATCGTATCCTCTTTTCTCTATTTTTACGGTCTGTGATATTTAGATGAATGCCATTCATCCACTCTGGTTTGCCATCATTGTTCCAGGAAGTTACCTGACCCCGATCCTGCATCCAGACCCAGTGTCCCTTTTTGTGTTTCATACGGATTTCTATATCATATTGAACTATTTCTCCCTTAAAATGTTTTTCCAGCATATCTTCGGCTTTTTCTAAATCATCAGGATGAGTTAATTCCTTCCAGGTCTCAACATTCACAGGAGATAACTCTTCTAGAGTATATCCCAGCATTTCCGCCCACTTTTCATTAAAAATTATCTCACCAGTCTGCACATTCCACTCCCAGGTACCCACACTAATTCCTTCAATTATATTTTGCAGTCTTTGCTTTTGTGATTTAATTATTTCTTCTCTTTGTTTGCGTTGGGTGATATCTCTTACCCATTCTACAAAATAATCAACTTGAT
>CAYRVO010000393.1:0-1776 GCA_964427565.1 uncultured Halanaerobiales bacterium
CAAAAGATATAAAAAAGGTGAATTGATTTTTCTGGAAAATGATAGTTTAGAGAAATTATATATGATTGTCGAAGGACGTGTAAAACTAACTATGCTTTCTCCAGAAGGAAAAGAAAAAGTGATGACAATTCTTCAAGAAGGTGATCTAATGGGAGAAATTTCTTTATTTGATGAGGATAGTCATCCATTAACAGCAGAGGTAATGGAGGATTCTCGCCTTCTGATTATAACTCGTTCTGAGTTAGAATCTATAATAATGGATTATCCATCCATTGCTATAAAAATTATTGAAGCACTTGCTAAAAAAACAAGATTACTAACCAGTCAGGTTAAAGAATTAGTTTTCAAAAATGCTGCTGGTAAACTTGCAGGTTTACTTAAACGGTTTGCCTTTGACTTTGGTGTAAAAAGAGATGATGGTATTTTAATTGAATTGATTTTAACTCATAATGAGATTGCCAATTTAATTGGAACTTCCCGGGTGACTGTAACAAAGACAATTAATGATTTTATTGATCAGGGAATAATAAAAATTTATAAACGGAAAATATATATAAAAGATGAAGATAAATTGGATTCATATTTAATGTGAAAGGTGTTGATTACTTATGATAGATATGAATACAAAAATATTGGGACTTATTGGTCATCCTCTTGCTCATTCCCTGTCACCGCGATTGCATAATTATTATTTGCAGGAACATGATCTTAATTATGTTTATTTACCATTTGATATTAAGCCGGAAGACTTTTCGGATGCTGTTGCGGGATTACGAGCAATTAATTTTAAAGGAGTTAATATAACAATTCCCTATAAAGAAAAAATAATTGATTATCTTGACTGGGTTTCTGAACAGGCTCAACACATAGGAGCCGTAAATACTGTAGTAAATGAAGGCGGAGTTTTAAAAGGTTATAATACAGATACACCTGGTTTTATCCGCATGCTCAAAGAAGATGGAGAATTTGATATTGAAGGTAAAAAAGCAGTTATTATTGGTGCAGGTGGAGCCAGTAAAGCTGTTGGATTTGCTCTATGTAGAAAGGGTATAAGTAAAATATTACTTTTAAATAGAACTATAGACCGGGCCCAGAAATTAATTAAAATATGGCAGGGTATTTATCCTGATGTAGAGATGGATTATGGAGGATTAAAGGATGAAAGATATATAGAAACTTTTAAAAAATATCAGCTGTTAATAGATACAACTCCAGTGGGTATGGTTCCGGATACTGATGTAAAAGCCGTGATTTCTCCACAATATTTACACTCGGATTTACTGGTAGTTGACCTTGTCTATAATCCCCTGGAAACCGTGTTAATAAAAGAAGCTAAAAAAGAGGGGGCTAATACACTTAATGGCATGGGAATGCTCCTTTATCAGGGAATCGAGTCTTTTTCTTTATGGACAGGAATTAAGCCAGAAGATACTGGTTTAAAGAATGATTTGTTTATGTAATAATTTTTTTTTAAAAAAATAAATATATCTAATGTGATAATACAACCCCGGTGTACCGGGGTTTTTCTCTTATAAAAAATTAATGTAAAAAAATGGTAAAATAAGCAGGAATTATAAAGACTATATAGAATAAATATAAATAATGGAATAAAATAACATATATTAACATAAAAAACACAGGAAATATGATAAATTCTTTTCAAGACGCTTATTTAAATATTTACATGAGGGAGGTAAATAATTATCTATGAAATCTGAAGGAGGATTTACACTGTTTGAAGTTATGACAGTACTTTTAATAATGGGAATTATTATT
>CAYRVO010000394.1:0-1762 GCA_964427565.1 uncultured Halanaerobiales bacterium
ACACCAATAAAACCGGCTCCTACAACAGCAACATCATTGATATTATTTTCTTCTATATATGAATTGAGTTTGCTTATATCTTTAACATTTCTGACTGTAAATACACAATCATTGTCAATTCCTTCAATACTATTGGGACATATTGGAGTAGCACCAGGAGATAATACCAATTTGTCATATTCTTCTTCATATTCTTCTCCAGTTTCTAGATTCTTAACAACAACTTTCTTTTCTTCCCTTTTTATTTTGGTAACTTCATTCCTGGTTCTTGCATCAATGTTGTATTTGTTCTTAAATTCTTCGGGAGAGATTAATACTAAATCATCACTTTTTTCAATAGTTCCACTCAAATGATAGGGGAGGCAGCAATTAGAAAAAGAAACATTAGCACCTCTTTCAAACATAATTACCTCTGCTGATTCATCAAGCCTTCTGGCTCTTGCTGCAGCTGAAGCGCCTCCAGCTACTCCACCAACAACTAAAATTTTCTTACTCATATAAAATTCCTCCTATTAAATTATTTATGTTAATTTTTAACATAATTTTTAACATACTTATTTTAATCATACTTTTCCATATAGCATTAGGCACTAATTTGTTGATCCTGAGATTTCTGACTGGTCAAAGGACGGTCAAAGAAAATTCTATTGCTAATAATACCACCAACAATCATAGATACTAAAAATACCCAGCCTGATAATGAAAAGTTTGCAATTGGAGTATATAATGCTCCCACATTACAACCATTGGCAAAACGTGTTCCTAAACCCATAGTAATACCACCTAATGCAAATATAACTGCATCCTTAAAGCTAATATCCCACTCAGAAGAAAAGGCATCTGCAAATTTACCAGCGGTTAATAAATAAATGATTGCACCAATTACAATACCGAAATTTTGAACAGAAGTTGGATGTTGGAAAAACGGCAGTTCAAAAACATCTGCTGACATATGTGTAAAGCTGGCAATTGATTGTGAAGAAACACCAAATAGCATCAGAACTTTACCCATCCAGATACCGTAAGGAGCAGAAGCGCCCCAGCCGTAACCTGTAATACCCATCATCAAGGTAAAAATAACAATCATAACTATTGAGCCCTGTTTTAAAGACCAGGGTTGAACAAAAATATAGTTATATGTTTCAGCACTAAAAACTTTGAAGTTTCTTAAATCTAATTCTTGCTTTTCTTCCTGCTTCTTTTCTATTTCTAGACCAATATAATTGTTATTTTCCCTAACCTTTTTCTCATAATAGTAAGAAACAAAAATTACTATGGCACCTAATAAAGCAAATAAGAGTAATGCTCCAATATATCCGCCAGTACCATCACCCTTAAAGAGATCAGGCAGAAAAACTCCACCCATCGTTTTCAATCCCGTAGGTGATATAAACCAGGATTTTCTTACCCAGCCTGCTGTCCTTTGAATGGGAAAACCAAGAAACACACCCGTCATAAAAAAGATCAGGGTAATAAACGCTCTCGGAAAACCCTGAGATAAATCGGTAAGAACTCCTGATGCACAACACACAGAAAGTGACATCCCAAAACCAAAAAACAGTCCTCCTAAAATTAATCCCATATTAATTGGTTTTATCCAGAGATTATAACTAGCAGGATCCGAATTAAATATAAATGTCGTTACTAAAAGTGCCGTCATAAAAAACATAAATATCATTGTTCTCATTAATTTAGTTGAACCTGTTCTATATGCCCTGTTAACACTTCCGGCAAATCCTGTATAAGCCCTTGCCAGAGAATA
>CAYRVO010000395.1:0-1762 GCA_964427565.1 uncultured Halanaerobiales bacterium
GCATAATCCAGATAGGCACCCTTCATTTCATCATCTATATCTACCTGTATTACATTTTCACCTCTTTTTTCAACCACCTTTATACCACTCCTTTAAAATATCAGCAACCTGATCTAATCTTTAAAAACTAAATATCAAGATTATCAACTTCACTAGCATGAGATTGAATAAATTCCCGTCTAGGTTCTACTTTATCCCCCATTAATGTTGTAAATGTTTCATCAGCCAGAATAGCATCTTCTATTTGTACCTGTAATATTACTCTATTATCAGGATCCATTGTAGTATCCCACAGCTGTCCAGGATTCATCTCTCCCAATCCTTTGTATCTCTGCATAGAAATGTTTTTCCTATTATTTTCCTTCAAATATTTCTTTAAAGCCCGATCATTATATAAATATTTTTCTTTTCTTCCCCGCTTTATTTTATATAGGGGTGGTTGAGCAATATAAATATATCCTTTTTCCAGAAGTGGTCGCATATATCTATAGAAAAAAGTTAAAAGTAAAGTTCTTATATGAGCTCCATCCACATCGGCATCAGTCATAATTATTATTTTTCCATAACGTGAATTACTAATGTCAAATTCATCAGCAACACCAGTTCCCACGGCAGTAATTAAGGATCTTATTTCCTTATTATTTAATATTTTATTCAATCTAGCTTTTTCAACATTTAAAATTTTTCCCCGCAGGGGCAATATTGCCTGGAACTTTCTGTCTCTTCCCTGTTTAGCAGAACCACCAGCAGAATCACCCTCAACTATATATAATTCACTATTTTCTGTATCCCGATTAGAACAATCGGACAATTTACCAGGTAAAGCAGTACTAATTAAGGCATTTTTCCTTCTCGTCAGATCTCGCGCTTTTTTAGCAGCTTTTCTGGCCCGGGCAGCATTTAATCCTTTATTTACAATCGCCTTGGCAACTTTAGGGTTTTCTTCTAAAAATGTACGGAAGTAATTTGAAAAAGCAGAATCAACAAAACCCCTTATTTCACTATTTCCAAGTTTAGTTTTAGTCTGTCCTTCAAACTGGGGATCCTGTAATTTAACACTAATTATAGCTGTTATCCCCTCTCTAATATCTTGACCTCTTAAATTATTATCATTGTCTTTAAGTATATCTTTATTACGAGCATAATCATTTACGGTTCTGGTTAAAGAACTCTTAAAACCACTTAAATGGGTACCACCTTCATGGGTATTAATGTTATTAGCAAAAGTAAAAATACTACTATTAAACCCATTATGATACTGAATAGCAATCTCTAGTTTTCCTTCTTCATCCTCTTTTTCCATATATATAGGATCTGAAAATAAAACTTTTTTATTTTTATTTAAATACTTAATAAAAGAAATTATACCACCATCATAGCAATATTCTTTACGTTTTATTTCTTCTCCTCTTTCATCACGAAAAACAATCTTTATACCTTTATTTAAAAAAGCCAGTTCTTTTAAACGCTGGGCCAGAGTTTTATATTTAAAATTAATTTCCTCAAAAATATGACTATCAGGTTTAAAAGTAATGGTAGTACCGGTTTCAACACTTTTTTTATCCTGTACTTCTTTTAAATCATGTTCTGGTATTCCCCGTCTATACCTCTGTCTATAAACTTTACCATTTTTCCAGCGCACTTCTACTTCCATCCATTCAGCAAGGGCATTAACAACTGAAACTCCAACACCATGAAGACCACCCGATACTTTATATCCTTCACCATCAAATTTACCACCAGCATGCAGGGTAGTCATAAC
>CAYRVO010000396.1:0-1746 GCA_964427565.1 uncultured Halanaerobiales bacterium
TATGCTTATTACAGAAAGTATAAGTAAAATTTTCTATAAAAATACGTGTAATGAAAATACCGCTCTTGCATCTGTTGACTTACAGGTAAAAAAGGGGGATTTCATATCTATTATAGGTAGTAATGGGGCCGGCAAATCTACTCTCCTAAACTGTGTAGCAGGAGTTCATCCCATTAATTGTGGTAAAATATGGCTTAATGGTCGTGATATAACAGCTATGCCGGAATATAAAAGAGCAAATTTTATCGGCCGTGTCTTTCAAAGCCCTCTACTGGGCACATCACCTGAAATGACAATAGAAGAAAATCTTTCTCTGGCAATTTCTAAACCAAATAATATGTCTTTACAATGGGGACTCAATAATAAAAAGAAAGAGATTATTGAAAATAAGTTAGAGAAAATTGAACTGGGTCTAGAAGATAGATTATCAACAAAGGTTAAACTTTTATCAGGAGGACAGCGACAGGCCTTAACTTTATTAATGGCTACTATGACTGATCCAGAACTTTTACTCCTTGATGAACATACTGCTGCTCTGGATCCAGCCACAGCTATAAAAATAAAAAAGCTAACAGTAGAACTTATAAATGAAAATAATATAACTACTTTGATGGTTACACATAATATGAAAGATGCTATAAATATGGGTAATAGATTAATAATGATGGATGAAGGTAAAATAATTCTTGATATCAAAGGTAAAGAAAAGAAAAAATTAACCATAAAGAAAATACTTAATTTATTTCAGAAGAAACATGGTGGAGAATATAATAATGACCGTACATTATTAAGTGTATAATTATTTCTTGATTAACATTTAATTATTTTTTTCACTAATTTATGATTTTTAAGCAGGATTATTATAATTTTTCTATAAATTAATAAAGAGAAGTATAGAATTTAATTGTTTTATGCTGAGAATTATTTTCATTTAGGTTTATTTTTCAGGAGTAATAACAAATTTTTAAGGAGGAATAAAATGGCTGATATTGATAATCTATTAATTATTGTTAATAATGGAACGGACAAAGCATATAATCAATATGCATCTTATGTTGTTGCTTTTATGGCAAAACAAATAGCTGGTATTGAAGAAGTAACAGTGTATTATGGACCTCATGGTGTTGGAATGTCTGAGGAAGGTAAACTAGCAAGTCTGGAAATAACTGGTGACATTAAAGAATTAATAGCCGGTCAGCTTGACGGTGTTACTGCTGATGCACTTCCTGATAATTTAGAATTACTGGCCCGCTTTGTAAAAGAAGAACTTGGTGTTAATATAGTTTCCTGTGGTACATTTAATGTTATCGATGGAATTTCTGATGACCTTGATGATACTTCAAAAATGGAAGATTTCATTACACCAATTAAACTTCCACAAGCTGCTCAGGCTCTATTGGGAGCAGATAAAATACTATACTTTTAATCTATTTATAATATTATTACTCCTGAAAATTTCTGCGGGAACCCTAATTGATATAGGTTCCCGTTTTTATTTGTTAAACAAAAAACCCCTCCATATCTAGAGAGGGGCTTTAGTATTCATATTAATATTTTATGTTTATCAATTACTCTACTGCTGTGGATTTAAATACTTTAGATATTCCAGCTCATTGGAAAGAATAAATTTTGTTTTTTTAGTAAGAGATTCCTCATAAGATTCCAGTGTCCGCCAGAAAGTATAAAACTCTGAATCTGCACTATAGGCATTATTATATATCTGTAAGGCTTCAGCATCTCCTTTAC
>CAYRVO010000397.1:0-1739 GCA_964427565.1 uncultured Halanaerobiales bacterium
CTCCTTCTTTAAAACGCTGACCAACAACATTCATACCTTTTATTAAACCATTTTGAATGATATCCATTGGCTCCTCATCATCATCCAGAGCTCTGTTCGTTAAGTCTTTTACTTCTTCAATATTACCACCAATAACAGCATTACCCATGTCTTCGAAATATGACATTAACAATCCCCCTTCTTTTAATATATTTTATTAACCTGCAAATTACCGCGTAAAACGGTAATTTGCAGAGTGTTAATCTCTATGCACCGGTTGTTTCTCCCTTAACTCCCAGACTGTATTCATCACTCTTTACAATTTTTCTATAATCTTCATGCACAGCCTTCAACAGGCAATAAACCATAAATAACATGACTATCATAAAGGGAAAACCACTAACAACCGAAGCCGTCTGTAAAGCGGATAAACCACCAGAAAATAATAATATTGCAGCTATAGCACCCTCAGATATACCCCACATTACACGCATGGATCTAGGTGGGTTAGGTTCTCCACCTGAAGTTAACATACCATTTACATAGGTTGCGGAGTCAGATGAAGTGATAAAGAATAAAGTCATTGATACTGTAGCAAAGAAAATAAGTAATTGAGATAATGGTATGTGTGTTAAAGCTGCATAAAAACCGGCAGCTTCACTTTCAGAAACCGCATCAGCCAAACCACCTGCCCCAAACATTTCAATATGAAGTGCTGAACCACCGAATATAGCAAAAAAGATAAAACTAACAAGTACAGGAACAAACAATGATCCTATTACAAATTCTCGTATTGTTCTTCCACGTGATACACGGGCAATAAAGGAACCTACAAAAGGTGCCCAGGCAATCCACCATGCCCAGTAAAATACTGTCCAGGCATCAAGCCATGGATTATCCATTATCGCATCAGACATAAAGGACATTTCTACTATATGCTGTAAATACTGTCCTGTTGAATTAGTAAATATCTTTATAAGGAATAGTGTTGGACCGAGTAAAAATACCGCAATCATCAGGAATATTACGATTGTAACATTAATTCTACTCAACCACTTAATCCCTTTATCTATACCAGTAACAGTTGATATTACTGCTCCAGCCGTAACAATTATTACAATACCCACCTGAACCATTCTACCGGTTCCTGATAGCCAGCCCATATGTGCCATACCACTTGCAATAGACATAGAAGCAAGTCCTAGAGATGTAGCAAGACCAAATAAGGTAGCAAAAACACCAATTATATTAACTAATCTACCCCAGCCTTTGTCAACATTTTCTTCTCCAATAATTGGTGAAAGGGTAGAACCTAATGTTAATGGTAAACCTCTATGATAACTAAAATAACCCAGTGCTCCACCAACCATAATATATATTGCCCAGGGGTGAATTCCCCAGTGGAAAAATGAGAGCCTCATGGCATTCACTGCAGCCGCATTGGTTTCAGCTGCTGCATTTGCAGCTGCTCCTGTAGCAGGCCATATATAATGCCAGATTGGTTCTGATACACCCCAAAAAATAAGGCCTACTCCCATTCCAGCACTAAATAACATAGAAAACCAGGTAAATCGACTATATTTTGGTTCTTCATCCTGTTCACCCAGTCGTATTTTACCAACTTTACTAAATAACAAATAAAGAGATACAGCAACAAATAAAGTTGCTCCCAACATAAATGACCAGCCGAAATTTTTAACCATAAAATTAAAAGATGCATCTGAAACTACTCTCAGACTTTCGATTCCAAAAACGCCCCA
>CAYRVO010000398.1:0-1738 GCA_964427565.1 uncultured Halanaerobiales bacterium
TCAAAAGTGTCATTTAATAAATGTTTTTTACTCCAGAATTTATCTGAATTCCATTCCCCCCATTCTTCCTGGTCTTCATCTGTATCAATAAATATTGCCATACCCAAATCTGGCAATTCACCTTTAAAAACTGGAGTTTTAGTATTTATAAAATCGACATTATCAATATCGTAATCACAGGTCAATATATCTGTTGCCAGTGGCTCATAAAATGTTACATTTTTTAGGCTTACTTCTTTTCCAATAATCTTTTTTGTTTTATATAATAAGGAATCCCTGATTAAAATACTATTAGCCGAAATATCATTACTAATATCTACTATTTTACTCTCTTTTATATTTAAAGTTTTGTAGGGAGATTTACGAAAAGTATTTATTTCTTTTATTTGTTAAATATTTGAATCTATTATATTTATATTATGACCACTCATTCTCTCTATAACTTTTACTATTGATTCTTCTATTTTAATATTGTTTACAAGAATTTTATCCAATTTATTAAGATTACATTTTATGATTTCACAATCAGGACTATCCAGATTAACCAATAAAGATTCTAGGGTAGAATTGGTTATTTCCATGTGTCCATTGACAAAGTGTCCATCATAATCAGTCTGCGACCAATTTTTGAAAATGGAATTTTTAATATATATATTATCAGCTATAAAAAACCTACTTTCTAAACTAATAAGATTTATAAATTTAGAATTATCAATACTAATATTTGATTCAGAGGATATATAAGGAGTTCCATCTCCCACCCAAGTAGATTCAAAATCTCTAAGAATCAAACCATTAAGTTTCACTTTTCCCCCGGCTAAAAGGACACTAGTATTGCATTTTATAATATTAGAATCTTTCACTCTAAGCATATCGTCAGATGCTATAATCTGTACATCTGCTTCTATATTTTCAAAATTAGATTCATATATATATAGATTACTTGTAGTAGAAACACAACTAATAATATCAAAACCCGTATTTTTTATATCAACAAAAGCGCAATTTTTAACTAAAGTCTCTCGCTCAGTATTTATTACCGCCCCTTCAAGATTTTCAAAATGAATACCCATAACTGCCATTGGACCTGCATCTTCTTCACTTTTCTTTTTAAGCACATTAATTAAAGATTTAGCTTCATAATTGCCATTTATTATTTTTGCCCCGTCATTTCCCCTGAATAACAATGGTAATTTCTTTTTGTAAATAATACCGTTTTTTAAATGATGAGCACCGTTCAAATCTAAAGTACCTATAATATCTATAGTTAATTGACCATCATTATTCCTATCTTTAAATCCTTTTTGATTGAAGTATTCCAATTTTGAAATAGAATCCATCTTATAATCTGCTTCTGCCCTGAAATTTAATTTTTCTTGAATAGTCTGGTCAAAGTTAAAATTTGTTTCTGTAGAATCCGCAAAACATACAGAACTAAAACCTAAAATTAAAACTAATGACACCAGAAATATTATATTGTTCTTTTTGTACAATCCCATTATTTTCCCCCTCAAAATAATACGAAATTTTCTATATTACCAGTCAGCAAAGAATCAAGCTCATCATTAGTAATTCCTGCTTTTAATGCAAGTTTAGAATGTTTTTCTCTTTTATAAATTTATTTGTAAGCCAAAGAACCCATTGGATCCCATGGATCCAATATTTTTGCTTCTTTTTGATAATCTTCCATAAGTTTTTCTGATAAATACTTTTTATTTATAACAACTTCATAGTTAAA
>CAYRVO010000399.1:0-1735 GCA_964427565.1 uncultured Halanaerobiales bacterium
TTGATCATCTGGCAATCTATTCTTCCCTTGCAGATATGGCATCATCTCTTTTTGGTGGTTCTCCTGTAGAAAGTATAATTTCCGCTACTGGAGACGCCCCAAATCCCATGATAGCAGGTATTTTAATGATGGGTATTATAGCCGTTATTTTATTAACCGGTTTATTACCTAAAATAGGTAAATTTGTTCCCCAGTCTTCCATTTCTGGTTTTCTTTTAGTGCTGGGAGCCATAGTAACTTTACCTACTAATATTCAACTGGCTTTCCAGAATATTCAAATGCAGTCACCTATGGCCGCAGTTTTGGGAGTGGTGATTGTTTTAACAGCCCGTTTTGATCCCTTTGTAGGCATGCTCTCCGGTATTATCCTGCGTGCTTTATTTGCCCTTGCCGGGGTGATGTAAATATGGAGCTTAAATATACTGGTCAAAAATATTATGACCTGGAAATAAGCGGTTTCCACAGACGATTACCGATTGTCCAGATTAATGAAAATATGTGGATTGCCTCTTTTGTAATGCTGGGAGATGTTAATCTAATAAATTTTTGTGCCGGTGCCCTGGCAACCAAACTGGCTAAATTAGAATTTGATTACCTGCTGGGTCCAGAAGCAAAAGTTATTCCTCTTCTTCAAGCCTTGGGAACTTTCCTTGGTCAATCTCGATATATTGTCTGCCGTAAAAATGTAAAAGCCTATATGGAAGAGCCGGTAACTCTCAGTGTAGATTCAATTACAACTAAAGAAAAACAGAGTCTGGTTTTAAACGGTATAGATGTTGAGCGAATTAAAGGAAAGAAAGTTGTTCTTATAGATGATGTTGTTTCAACTGGTAATACTTTTGCAACACTGGAAGATTTAATAAATAAAACGGGTGCAGAAATAGTAGGAAGGGCTGCCGTTCTCAAAGAAGGTAATAGTTATAAAAAAGAGTTAACTTATCTTCAGGATTTACCTGTTTTTAAGAAATGACAGTATACTAAAAGTAAGTATTAATAAAAAAATCTTACCCTGTTATAATTTATAACAGGGTATTTTTGATCATATACTCAAACCCAGAAATACAATCCCAATTATCCCCATTAAAAGTCCACTTATAATTGTCAACTTCTGCCGGGCAAAGCTAATCTCCCGGGCTAAAAAAACGGCATAAATAACTCTCCTTCTAATCTTCAGCATTAATAATGGATTCTATTTTATCTTTCTCCTTTACATATAAATAAAATTTTCTTAGTTCTTCTTGCAGTTCATTAAAGGTCAAAAAGCCTGCACTATAGGCATTTAAACGGGCTGCAATCTGTGAATCCTCAAACTTATATTCATCAGTGAATAATTTATTAACTTTTTTATAGAGCTTCTTATTTCTTTTTATTAAATATTTCTGATGATATTGTTCAGCAGAATAAAATCTGTCTAATTTTCTTATGTCGGTATATATTTTGCTATTTAATTTTTCTTTTTTATCCTCTAAAAATTTATGGATAATATTTTTTTCTTTATTATTTCCATAAAAAACAATGGACTTATACTGGTTAGAATAACTACCTTGAAGAGGATTATGGTTTTCCCAGAAAATATTCAACAAATCTTTATAGCTTATAAGCTCCGGGTCATATATTACCTGAACAGTCTCGGTATGGGCACCCAGATTATGATAGGTCGGGTTTTTCATTTCTCCTCCAGCATAACCTACTTCTGTAAAGTATACTCCTTCTATAGACCCAAATAATGCCTCCG
>CAYRVO010000400.1:0-1730 GCA_964427565.1 uncultured Halanaerobiales bacterium
GATTCTGTCTATCACCACTATTTTTTATATAATATATTATATAAAAATTTAAAAAACTTTAAAAATTATAAATTAAGAGATAAATTTTACATTTAGAAAGGATATTTTGGATTTATATATAAGTATATAAATGGATTAATAAAAAATATTGTAATAAATGGAGTGATTATATTGCAAGAGAAGTTATCTCCTAAATTAGCGCAAAATATTGTCGAGAGAACTACGAAAATATTAAATAGAGAAATTAATATTAGAGATAATGATGGTTTTGTTATTGCAAGTTGTAATAAAGAAAGATTACATACTGTATATGAATTTGCTACAAAGCCAGTAAAAGAAGGAAAAACAATAAAGATTACAGAAAAAGATGCAAGAAAAATAAGTGGAGCTAAACCGGGTATTGATCTACCTATTTATTATGAAGATAAAATTATGGGTTCAGTAGGTATTATTGGTAATCCGGAAGAGATTGAAGATTATGCAGGTTTGGTTAAAATGACTGTAGAATTAATGATTAAGCAGGCTTTTAATATAGAAAAATTACAATTAGAAGAGCAGGCAGAAGAACACTTTATAAATGAATTACTAAATAATAACAATGAATTACAAAAAAAAATATTAAAGAGTAAAGCAGAAGCTATGGGATTTGATATAGATGATAATTATAGATTAATTATACTGGAAGTTATAAACTTTTGGAATATAATATTAGAAAATAGTGGGATAAAAATTGTAAAATGGCAGAAATGTAAAAAGGAAATTAAAAATTTCATAGAAAAAATATTTAGTGATTCCTGGATATCTTATTTAAAGGAAGAAAAGTTTGTAATAGTAGAACAAATCGATAAAAGCTATAAGGAAGAAAAACTGGTTAATAAATGTAATAGATTAATTGAATGTTTAGATAATAAATATGATTTTAAATGTAAAATAGGATTAGGTTGTGTTCATAAGAGTATAGAAGGGATAAAAATTTCTTTTGATGAAGGATTAGAATCATTAATACTGGGTCAAAAATTATGTCCAGAGAAAAATATTTATAATTGCAACAAAATATTATTGGAAAGATTAACAAAAAATATAAATAAGGACTTCAGAAAAGAATTAGCAGAAGTATTTCCCCTAGAAAAACATTATCAGGAAAGTATAGAAACATATTTTTCTACTAATTTAAATATAAGTGAAACTGCACGAAAACTATATTTACATAGAAATACTGTTATTTATCGATTAAAGAAAATCCATAAAATGACAGGATTAAACCCGAGATTGTTTGAAGATGCTATTTGTTTAAAGTTGGCATTATTGAGTTATAAATATGGGAATTATTAACTATATATTTGTACATGCGCACAATATATTTATTTTAAGCAGGTTATTATTGTTTATTTTGTCAATTGAATTGTAGCATAATAACAATTATAATATAATTGTGTAAAAATAATGTATAATGTGATTAAAAACAAAAGTAAGAAAATTCATGCAAAGATGGAGATTTTGAAAAAAATCTATAAGTTTTCAGAAGAAACATAAAAATGAGATTAATTACTAATAGTAATATACCATTAAGAAAAATATAATTTTATAATGTAAATTGAATATTTAAATTTTTTATATTATTAAAATATGTTTAGAAATCAGTGTTTATTTGTAAAAATATTTAAAAAAAAGATAATAATATAAAATATTACTATCATTTTAAGCAGGAATATTAAGGAATATCTTTAATA
>CAYRVO010000401.1:0-1727 GCA_964427565.1 uncultured Halanaerobiales bacterium
TTTTTACCTTCCCGACCCTGTTTTGATAATTCTTCCAGCTTGGGTATAACAACTGTTAATAGGTTTAATATAATAGATGCAGTAATATAAGGGGTAATACTCATGGCGAATACTGTAAAATTCTTAAGAGCACCCCCGGCAAATAAATCCAGAAAATCAAAGACTCCACCTATTCCTCCAGAGAACAATCTTTCCTGGAGAATTCCAACATCTACTCCCGGTACGGGAATATGAGCTCCAATACGATATACAACCATCATTGCAATAACAAAAAGAACCTTTTTTCTTAATTCCTTTACTTTAAATACATTACCAAGTGCTTGTAGCAACTAAATCACCTCTGCCTTCCCATCAGCAGATTCTATTTTCTCTCGGGCTGATGAACTAAAAGCATTTGCTTTTACCGTAAGAGCTTTTGTTATCTCACCTTTGCCAAGTATTTTTACTCCATTATTAGCTCTAGATTTTATTATTCCTTTTTCAACCAACTTTTCAAGAGTAACTTCTGTATTTTCGGTAAATTTGTTTAGTTCATATACATTTACTTCATTATATTCTTTTTTAAATTTATTTGTAAATCCACGTTTAGGTAAACGTCTAAATAGGGGGGTTTGACCACCTTCAAAAGTAGGTCTCACCTTACCACCGGAACGTGAATTCTGTCCATTTGCACCTCTACCACAGGTATACCCACGTCCAGAACCTGTTCCCCGGCCTACACGCTGGCGTTTTTTCTTTGAACCTTTAGCAGGCTTCAAATCGTGTAAATTCAATTTTCACACCTCCCTTGAATTATCCTAAAATTTCTTCAACACTTTTCCCTCTTAATCTTGCAACATCTTCTACACATTTTAAATTGTCAAGACCATTGATAGTTGCATTAATCATATTTATGGGGTTAGAAGATCCAAGTGATTTTGTTAAAATATCGCCTATACCAGACAATTCAACAACAGCACGTACTGGACCACCAGCAATAACACCAGTTCCCGGCGCAGCTGGTTTTAACATTACATATCCTGCACCAAACTCGCCGTTTATTTCATGAGGTATAGTACTTTCAACAATTGGTACCTCAATCAAGTTCTTTTTGGCTGCATCAACACCTTTACGTATTGCTTCCGGTACTTCATTTGCTTTACCAATTCCAGATCCTACATGACCATTACCATCTCCAACAACCACTAAAGAGCTAAAACTAAATCTCCTACCACCTTTAACTACTTTAGCAACACGATTTATATTTACTACCCTTTCATCAAGATCCAGTTTTTCGGGATCAATTTTTTTCATTAATTCCCCTCCTTCTGTTAAAATTTAAGACCCTTTTCACGGGCAGCTTCAGCAACTTCTTTCACTCGCCCATGATATTTATAACCACCTCTATCAAATACAACTTTATTAATATCTTTAGCAAGTGCTCTTTCAGCAACTAATTTACCAACCATTTTTGCCGCTTCTTTATTACCTGTATTTTCCACAGAATCTTTTATAGATTTTTCCTCTGTGGAAGCTGATACTAGTGTATGACCCGATAAGTCATTTATAATCTGTACATTTATATTTTTTAAACTGCGATAAACATTCATACGTGGTTTTTCAGGAGTCCCTGTTATTTTATTTCTTATACGATTATGCCTTCTTTTTCTAGCAGTTTTTTTATCCACACCAATACCTCCTTTCCATTAACCAGTCTTACCGACTTTTCTTCTTATGTGTTCACCTTC
>CAYRVO010000402.1:0-748 GCA_964427565.1 uncultured Halanaerobiales bacterium
AAGAGCAATACTCTTAGTCTTGAGAATTAGATAATTTAAAAACCCTGAAAACATTATAGTTGAAAGTAAATAAGGAAAAAAATTTAACTCACAAAAAGCTAACTCCTTTATAAAAAATAAAGGTAAATGCCAGAAACCCCACAGGAGACCAATAACAATGGTTATTTTTACTACCGAAAACTTCTTTTTCATTTCATCAAATAATATTCCTCTCCATCCTATCTCTTCTAATCCACCAGCAAAAATACTGCTCGCAAGAACAATTGGAAATTTCACCCAATCAATAAACTCAAATGAAATATGACTTAGACTCTTATAATAAATAAGATGAAGAAAAATTAAAATTACAAAAGGAACTATAATAACATAAGCCCACCATAAAGGGGATACTTGCCAAAGAAATAATCTAGACAGAAAACTATCTTTATTTTTTTGCTTATAACGATAAAAAACTATATAAAAAGCCGCAATCGTCGGTGAACCTCCAGCTATAATATATAATACCTGAAGTAAAGAATTGGCAAAAGAAAAATCCCCTAACCTAATTAATAAAATAGTTACTAAACTACATAAATACATTAATGCAAAGGTAATAATTAAAAAAGTTTTAGCTTTTGATGATTGATTCATATTCATCCTCCATATAAAAAGTGTATTACTTCAGATTATTATTTCTACAGTTATTCCAAATTTAAATCTTTATATGTTATTCTAGCAATAATTTATATATCCTTTTTATTTAATTTCT
>CAYRVO010000402.1:758-1724 GCA_964427565.1 uncultured Halanaerobiales bacterium
CTTGCTGTAGAAATTTGAATACTTATTATTTAAAATAAACAATAAAAATAAACAGACTATAATAATAGGAATAATCTCTAAAGAAATATTTTTAGCCAATATACCTGCCAATCCGAGAATTAATGCTCCACCCAGGCCAGCTGCGGCAATCTGCATTCCAATCGTATTTGATGTATAATAGTCCAGCTATCCCCATCTTTTTAATTAAAACACCATTAAAAAAACTAGATGTTAAATACCCACCTGTAAAAGCTAAGATTAAAATCCCCAGTGCATCCAAAGGTAAACCAAAACTATCCCTCATACCTGGCCAGGCTACTCCCAGTAATCCATCAGGCAATCCTAAAGATATAAAAGCAATATAAATAAGTACAATTAGTCCCATCTTTGATTTATTTGCCTGACATTTTTCCATACATATATCCCTTTCAATTTTTTTATATAATCTTCTGTCTCTGAATATCTAAGTTCCTTAGACAAAATAATTATAGTTACGTCAAATTTATTTAACATAATTTTATAAATACGATTGCGGCATTGAACTTTTATAAAAAAACCTAATTATCCTCACTATTGTATGTAATATAATAAATAATCCTTTACTCTGCCTTGGTCTGCTATTTCGAATAACGTCCTTGTTTTTTTCAACAGCCTGTCCCACAAGTTCTGCCCTCTTGGTAAGATATATTTTTTTACTTTTGATATAGCAGGAGGACGGATTAATAACATCTTATCTATATTTTTTAAAGATTCTTTAATTAGTCTTTTATTTTTAAAATTAAATTTTGCAAATCTTAACTTATTATAATTTAGTATCTTCTTCGCCTTATTTAGGTCTCTTACACCAGCTATAATTTCAAATCGATCAGGCTTACTGTTCAATAGTTTTTTTATTGTTTCTTTTCCTACATTTCCTGTAGCTCCTGTAATAAGTATTTTTTGAGTCATATAAATTCCTCCTAAATC
>CAYRVO010000403.1:0-1724 GCA_964427565.1 uncultured Halanaerobiales bacterium
ATTAATATCTACAGCCCCTAACAGTTTTTCCTGGTTCAATTTGCTATTATTTACTACATTCAACTGGACAATTACAATTTCATTATTAAACCCAGTTGTAAAAACATTTTTCAACCTTATCTGACCACAAAAATCTGTATAACATTCAACTAATTCTATGATTCCTCTGGCAACCATTACTGGTACAGACTCTCCCTTTTCATCCGTTATCTTTTTTTGAATTGATTTATTTTTTATTTGTAAATTAAGATGTACAACAGCTTTATTATGTTCTCTGTAAATTGAATCAATTATTATTCTATTATCATCATCAATTACTTCCTTTTTATTATTAATCTGGGCTATACTTATTTTTTTATGGTCTATTTCTCTATCTAAATTAACCAGAATAAGTGTTTCAATATCCCTTACAATTCTTTTGGGTTGCCTTTCTTTACTGGCAATAATATGAATCTCATCAATCTCTTTTTCTCCCGTAATCTTACAATCAATTATACCTTCTAAATCTTTTATTTTCTCAATTACCTTTTTACGCATAATCCATTCCTCCAATTTACAAATTCAATGATACTTGTAAATTATCTATTTTTTCTTTGTTATTTATAAAAATATCATCAAATTTTTTATCTTTAATCAAAGTAATCATATGCTCTACATATTGAGGATCAAATTGTTTCCCTTTATAGTTTGTTAACTCCTCAATAACCTCATTCTTATCCATAGCCCTTTTATAACTACGCCCGGTAGTCATTACATCAAAAGCATCACATATACTTAAAACTCTTGCCCCTCTCGGAATCTCTTCACCTTTTATACCTTCAGGATATCCCTGACTATTATACCATTCATGATGATACAAAATAATATTTAGATCCTTTTGAAGTAAATCTATATCTTTTAAAATTTCATAACCATAATAACTATGTTCCTTCATTTTTTCAAACTCTTCTTTACTCAAATGTTCATTGCTTTTCAAAATTTCATCATCAACATATATTTTACCAATATCATGAATTTTAGCTATATTTACTATCCTGTTTATTTCAGCTTTAGCTAATCCAATTTCCTTACATAATATGTATGTATAATCCGCTACCCGTTTACAATGCCCTTCCGTATAATGATCCTTGGAATCAATAACTTTCAAGAAACTCTCAATTATCTGTGTATAGGAGTTTAATTGTTGTAATCTGCTATATAAAAAGTCTTTAATAACATATATTAGTATTATCAATAATACAAAAAAGATTTTTCCAAAATTTATATAAGATAAATGAAGAAATAAACCCAGAAAATAAGAAAAAATCAGATTTTTAGGTATTTCTATGAAATATAGAGATGGTGATTTACTCTTACCATTATTCGATATTTTAATTATCAAAAACAATAAACCATGATTTATGAAAAAATATGTAATTGAAGCCAGAAAAAAAGGAAATATCAAGTATGTAGAAGTAAAGAGCTTACTGCTTAATTCGAATACCAGGGCAGCTCCTCCGGCGGCCATAAAAATATTAGCCCTATTAAATAAGAATTTATACCAGATAAAGTTTTTATATTTTAATTCAATAGAACCAATACAGGCAATAACTGCTGTCCAAAAAGGACCTGCCAGAAACATAACCGGAAATAAAACAGGTAAAACAATCGTTGTCAAAATATTATCTTTGGAACTAAAAAACATACTCATATTATTAGTCAACAATAAAATAGATAAAAAATAT
>CAYRVO010000404.1:0-1717 GCA_964427565.1 uncultured Halanaerobiales bacterium
ATATGGAGTCTAACAATTTACTGGGTATATATTCTTTCTTTGGTTTTCGTTTACCACTTATAAAAAAGTTAGATTTAATAAAAGAAGCCGGGTTTGAGGCGACAACACTATGGTGGGGTGATGAAATTGCCTTTTCAGAAGTAAATAAAGATAATCTGGCCAGTACAGTTAGAGAACGAGGTTTATATTTAGAAAATATCCATGTTCCCTATACATATATCAATAAATTATTTAGTGATAGCAAAAAAGAAAGAGAAGAAACATTAAAACAATATCTTTACTGGATTGAAGACTGTGCCCGTTATGAAATACCACTTATGGTTATGCATATTACAGATGGAATTCAGTTACCACCACCAGGGAAATATCTTTATGATAGCTATAAAAAAATTGTGAAGACAGCAAAAGATTATGATGTAAAAGTAGCTGTTGAAAACACAGAAAGAATAGATTATCTTAATTTTATTTTAAAGGAATTTGTAAGTGAACAACTAGGCTTCTGTTATGATAGTTCTCATGCTCAATTAACATCTAAAAATAATGTAGACATTCTTAAAAAATGGAATCATCGTCTTTTTGCAGTACATCTTTCCGATAATGATGGTCAAAAAGATAGACACTGGTTACCGGATAAGGGTATTGTTAACTGGGATGAAGTATGCAGTAATTTAGCTAATTATAAGGGGTGTATTACCCTTGAAACATTTGCCCATGTAGATACCACAGCAGAAAAATTTCTAAAAAAAGCCCATGAAAAGGCTGCTAAAATTAGAAACAAAGTAATTAAAAGATAAATTTCTAAGTTTTTTTGCATTATCTCTTTACATTAGTAAAGTAATGAAGTAAAATAAAGTATGTAAAAAATAAAAAAAGAGGTGAAGGAAATGAAAAAGTATTTTAATGTATTAATTGTTACTTTGATTTTATTTACAATGATATTTGCTGTTACAGTTGTTAGTGCAGAAGATCAGTCACTGGAGGAAATTAAAGAAAAGGGATATTTTGTTGTAGGTCTTGATGATAGTTTTCCCCCAATGGGATTTCGTAATGAAAAAGGGGAAATAGATGGCTTTGATATTGATATGGCTAAAGAAGCTGCTCAAAGAATGGGAGTAGATGTAAAGTTTAAACCTGTAGAATGGGATGGTGTTTTATTAAGTTTAATTAATGGTAATATTGATATAATCTGGAATGGACTGACAATTACAGAAAAAAGGGCAGAAAAAATTGCATTTTCTCAGCCTTATCGTAAAGATAGAGAAATTATAGTTGTAGAAAAAGATTCACATATAAAATATAAAAATGAGTTAAAAGGTAAAATAGTTGGTATTCAGATGGGAAGCAGTAGTGTTGCAGCTTTAAATTCAGAACCGGAAATAGCGGAGAATCTAAAAGAACTGCGTAAATATCCCAATAATACAGAAGCACTTATGGATTTAAAAACAGGTAGGATAAGTGCTGTAGTAGTTGATGAAGTCGTAGGAAGATATTATGTTATAAGTAAAAGTCCTGAAGATTATAAAATCCTTAGTGAACACTTTGGTAAAGAATCATTTGCTGTTGGTTTGAGAAAAGAAGATAAAGCATTTAAAAATGAATTAAATAGAGTACTCAGGGAAATGAAAGCTGATGGAACTGCTGATAAAATAGCTAATGATTGGTTTAGTGATAATAAGTTATTAATTAAATAGATATTTAATATTTAATAATTGGGAGG
>CAYRVO010000405.1:0-1715 GCA_964427565.1 uncultured Halanaerobiales bacterium
GAAGAGAGAATAAAAGATTAAGAGAATTACTGGCATTTAAACGTTATATACATTATAAAAGCATTGGTGCTAATGTTATAGGATTTGGCCCTTCTAATTGGGAGCAGAAAATATTAATTAATCGGGGTAAAAATGATGGTATCAAGAAAAAAATGCCAGTCATCAGTTATAATGGTACTCTTATCGGGAAAGTTGATTATGTCGGAACCAGTACATCACAAGTTAAACTTATATATGACCCTGAATTTGTTGTAGGTGGTATTGTCCAGAGAGAAGAGTCAAGAGCAATAGGTCTTATCAAAGGACAAAGTAATAATAAAAACCAAAATATAATGGAGAAAATATCCTGGGATGCAGATATTCTGAAAGATGATTTAATACTTACTTCAGGACTTTCTAATAATTATCCCCGTGGTCTACCTATTGGTAAAGTAGTTAAAGTAGAGACAGATAATTACGGTTTATCACTTAAAGCAGAAATTAAATTATTTGCCAGTTTAAAAACTATAGAAGAGGTACTTGTAATTACAGATTTTTAAAGTAGGTGTTAAAAATGGTTTTATATTTTCTAACAGTAGCCTGTGTCTTAATACTACAATTAACAGTTTTTTCTTTCTATCCTATAGCAGGGGTAAAGCCAGACTTGTTATTGGTGTTAGTTATTAATACTGCCTTACTTGCAGGTCCCAGAATAGCTTTGGCGACTGGTTTTTGTCTGGGAATGTTACAGGATTTATTTTTGGGGGGGATGTTTGCGGTTTATACAATTGTTAATACAGTACTAGGTGGATTTATCGGTTTTGCCGAAGGACATTTTTATAAAAAAAATGTATTAATCCCTCCTCTGGTAGTATTTATTTCCACATTAATTCATGAATTTTTAACAATATTATTATCAAAAGAATTAATATTCAATGTTAATTATCTGCATGTATTGAAATCGCTTATCCTGCCTACTGCTATTTATAATGCTATTCTCGGATTAATATTATATATTATATTGTACAGAATATTTATAAACAGAGGTAAATTTTATGAATAAGAGACTAAGGGTTATAACATATATAATAATTGTGTTATTTTTTTTATTAATAGCTAGAGCAGCTCAGTTACAAATTGCTAATGGTGATTATTATAGTCAGCTGTCAGAAGGTAATCGTGTATCTAGACGACCTATTAATGCTCCACGTGGTAAAATAATAGATAAAAATAAAAATATTCTTGTATCCAATAAACTATCATATAATTTATATCTACTACCTAATGAAATACCTCCAGAATCCAGCCCAGATTATCTGATGCAAAAACTTAAAGATTTAACAGATTTAGAATATAAAATGTTATTTGCTAATTATGAAAAAAATAGTAAGCAAAATAGCTCAGCTGCTATTTTACTTAAACGTAATATTACTCAGGAAACAATGGTTATTATAGAGGAAAATAATAGTGAACTTTCTGGTTTACTTGTGAAAGAATCTTCAATGCGTGATTATGTATATAATGAGATTGCTTCCCATTTACTTGGGTATGTGGGGGAAATCGGGAAAACAGACCTAAAAAAATTCAGGAATCTTGGTTATGATTATGACGGTAATGATATTATTGGTATAACTGGTCTGGAACGGGAATACGAATTCTTTTTAAATGGTATAGATGGTATTGAGCAGATTGAGGTAAACAATTTAGGCCAGAAGGTAAGAACACTTGCAACTAAG
>CAYRVO010000406.1:0-1706 GCA_964427565.1 uncultured Halanaerobiales bacterium
AACAAATGAGAAATAGTGGATGGACTCAGACTGAAATAGATGAATTTATGATAAATATTTTAACTCCACTGGGATTATCTCATTTTTCTGTTTTACCCCTTATAAGTGGTTTTTTTGAAATAACAAATGGAGCAAATATAGCCAGCCAGTCACATACATCCTTGTTAGAAAAAATGATTGTAACTAATGTAATAATAGCCTGGAGTGGGCTTTCAGTCCATGCTCAGGTAGCTTCCATGATCAATGGTACAGATATAAAGCTTAAACCATATCTCTTTGCCAGAGTTATCCAGAGTATTTTGGCTGCTATATCTACTATTTTTCTTTTTAAATTTATGGGTAGCAAAATTGAAACAACATTTTTATCCTTTGGTTCAGGTATGGTAAAAATAAAAGTTTTATTGTTTTATATATTACTTATGGCTATTATTATTATTTTTATCTTACTTTTCCTATCAATCTTAGTACATTATATTAAAAAAATAATATCCTGAAATCATTACTTTATGCTAACTATTCATCAAAATTGTATTTATCAACCAGGGCTTTATTTACACATTCAGGAACAATACTACTTACATTACCATTGAAACAGGCTACTTCTTTAACTACACTTGAACTTAAAAATGCATATTTTGAATCAGTCATAAAAAATACAGTCTCTATATTACCATCCAATTCCTTATTCATAGAAGCCATTTGAAATTCACCTTCAAAATCAGATACGGCCCTTAAACCCCTTAAGATAGCTACTGCGTTCTGTGATTTTACATAATCCATGGTTAAACCTGTAAAGGAATCAACAGTTACTTCAGGAATATCTTTGGTAGATTCTATTAACAATTCAACTCTCTCTTCCATAGAAAATAAGGGGTCTTTATTGGGATTTTTAAAAACAGCAACAATTATTTCATCAAATATATTAATAGCCCTCTCAATTATATCTAAATGACCATCTGTTACTGGATCAAAACTACCTGGATAAACTATTCTGTTTTTCATATTATATTACCTCCCTGATTTATATATCTTTATAACTGTATCACCATAATTTCTATCTTTTATTAATTTGAATTCTTTAGTTTTTTTTATATTATCTTTTTTATGATGTTCAATAATTATTAACCCATCTTGGGCCAGTAAACCATTATTCTCAATTAAAGCTAGTGACTTATCTATATAATTCTTACCATAAGGAGGATCCATAAAAATCAGATCATAATTAATACCAATTGTTTCTTCTAAAAAATCAAACACATCCCTCTTATGTATCCTTGTTTTTTCAGTAAAACCACATATCTCTATATTTTTTTTAATTATTTCTATATGTTTATATTTTTTTTCTACAAATTCAATAAATTCTGCTCCCCGGCTCATAGCCTCAAGACCTAAACCCCCAAAACCTGCAAATAGGTCAAGTCCTCTACTGCCGTATATATTATTTATTATTATATTGAAAATTGCCTCTTTTACTCTATCCAGCGTTGGTCTTACCTGATTTGTTTTTATACTTTTAAGTCTTCTTCCACCTGCTTCACCGGCAATAATGCGCATATTTTTTTCCCTTTCTCTTATAAATATTTATGTATATTTTATACCTATTGCTGTTATACTATTAGTAGTTTGTTAAAGAAAAGTGGAGAGAGTAATTAAGTCCTCCCCATAAACTCATACTCCATTTTTCTCCTCTCCCTGGGAGTTGGTTG
>CAYRVO010000407.1:0-1704 GCA_964427565.1 uncultured Halanaerobiales bacterium
ACCATTGGATTAATACGGTTCACCGTAACCATTATAATAAAAAATATCTATAAACTATTTAATCCAGAACAGTGCCTATCGACCCTGAATCACTATTATTATCATTGTCCTCACCAGAATTCAAACCATTACTGGTATCATCGACATTACTATCTTCATCAGTCATATTAATACCCTCAATTATATTACCTTCTAAATCCGGGTAGGGCAAGATACTGGTTGCATGGTATTTCAGCTGCTCTGGTATATCACTCTTCTCTATACCAAGTAAATAGGCTATCTTGTTTTTATCAATAAAGAGTGACTGCCAGAGAGCTGGATTCTTCATAATTTTTTCCTTCAGTAATAGTCTGGATTTCTGACCCTGTTCCAATACCTTATTTTCCAGTAAATAATTATAAGCCTGCTCAGGATTATCCCCGACAAGCATATATATACTCTCCAGTACAGCTGCTCCTGCATCTATTTCTTTTTGATAATCTTCAAATTCCTTTACAGCAGAAAGACTATTGATTTTCTGTGCTGCCTGTTTTACCAGAGCCCTCTGTCCTGCCCTTTCAGCAAATAGACCATATTCTATTAAACGTGTTATCATCTGCTCTTTAACAGACTCCGTTTTATCTTCTTTCATTAATAAATTGTAGTTTAATAAGAGAATTTCCCCTATATCTTTTGCTTCAAATCCCTTTTTTACCATATTATTATAGATAGAACTCTGAAAATATTCATTTGCAGGGTCAATCTTCATGGCTTCTCTAATTTTTTCTAACCATTGTTTTTTAAATCCTGCATCCAGTAACCCACTGGTTTCAGAGAGGATATTTTTGATGGCTGCTTCCTCCCTGCTCATAATATCTCGCTTAATTAGTCCCTTATCAGTCAATAATATCCATTGATTATCAGCCTGATCATAACCGGCAGTTATAATATTAGCATTCAATTTTACCTTCTGCAGCAATTTGGAAGACGATGTCTCGATACTGTATTCACTGTAAGTAAAACCATTATACCTCAGACAATACTCAAAAACTTTCTTCCCTTCCGGTACCAGCTTATAACTATAGACATAATTACTTCCCTCAGGATATGTTGATTTTATTTCAAAATCAAGGCTTTCCTTTCCCCTGATATTTAGTGTATCAATTATTACTAGCTGATCCCCACCTACTTTAGACAGGGCCACATTTACTTTTTCCCAGGGATCAAGTCGATAGATAGAATTATTATTGTTTACATTAAAATCATCATCAATATCCAGTTGGTATTCTCCACGGTCACTTAGGTATTGGTAATTTTTTCTCCTAACTATATCCCATTTTTTCAAATAAAGAGATTTATCCCTTTTATAAACAGCAACTATTCCCTGATACTTATCATCATCATTATATACAAGGGACAGGGTAACAAAATCTGCCTCAGCAGCTTCTTCAAAACTAGTTCTTTCATAAAAGTCCATACTTAATCCATCTAAGTATATTCTGTTATTCTCTGCATTGTAAATTACCAGCATATTTCCATAAGGAGACAGATAAAGATTACGGTAGATATCATAGGATGATTTGCCTTCTGGGACACTGAATTTATAATCAAGTTTTGTTAAAAAATAATCATCTTTATATTTATGCCAGACCCTGATATGTTCTCGTTCTCCATCATCATCTATCGTCAAAAGTTTTTCCCCATCCTGAGAAAATTTATAGTACA
>CAYRVO010000408.1:0-1695 GCA_964427565.1 uncultured Halanaerobiales bacterium
TTATTATTAAGAAAGTTGATGAAAACAGTACACGTAGATTGATGTTAAGACGTGGTGATGCTGACATGGTTCAGGTTGATAATATGATGCTTGATCAGTATATGGGCATGGAAGATGTAACAATTGATGAAGGTCTGCCTGCATTAACAAGTACAAATGCTATTATGAACTGGACAATTGATACCAAGGGTAATAAAGATGTAGGTAGTGGAAAACTTGATGGTAATGGTATTCCTGCTGACTTCTTTGCTGATCCAGATATAAGAAAAGCATTTAGTCATTGTATAAACTATGATGCATTGATCAATGAAGTAACAAAGGGAAGGACATCACGCGCACGTGGACCAATTATTGATCCTCTCCTTGGTTATGATGAAAATTCATATGTACGTAAACTTGATCTTGCTAAAGCTGAAGAGCACTTTAAAAAGGCTTTTGATGGTGAAGTATGGGAAAAAGGATTTACCGTAACTATAAACTATAATACTGGTAATCAACAGCGCAAAGTATGTGCAGATATGATTAAACAATATGTAGAACAGATTAATCCTAAATTCAAAGTCAATATCCGTGATATTCAGTGGTCATCATTCCTCGATAAGCTGATAGCTGGTAAATTTACACTTGGTTTCAGTGGCTGGCTGGCAGATTATCCTGATCCTCATAACTGGGTAGTACCTTATGCTGCCAGTAATGGTACTTATGGTGGATTTACAGGGGAAGATTTTGTAGAATATGCAGAAGAAAACATAGATCCCCTTATAGAAAAGGGTATTAATACAACAGATCCAGCAAAAAGGGAAAAAATATATAAAGAAATTCAGGAGATATGTATGGAAGATGCAACCATGATCTGGATTTATCAGGCAACAGATAATAATGTACGCCGGGATTGGGTAGAAGGATATTATTACAATGCCTGCCGTTCTGGAGAATATTTCTACGACTATGATAAATAAAATGTGCTTGAAAATATAAGTGAAAAATTGAGACACCGGATTAATAAGCCGGTGTCTCTTCATTTTACTTGATTTCATTCATTTAGATAGAGGAATATTTAATATTTTATAGAATATTTATATATAACTGATGTAAGTTTTATAGTTATTAATTTTTTTTTATAAATATAAGGGATAAATATAATATTTAATACCAACATAATTATAGTTTTTTTAAAAAATCGAATATCATATTTATTAAGGAGAGGAGTTGTGCTAATTGACAAATTATATTATCAGAAGGCTTTTAATAATGCCGATTATTTTATTTGGAATTTCCCTGCTTATTTTTGGTATGTTGATGATGCTAAGCCCTTATCAACGTTTGAGTACTTATATTAAAAGTCCTCAGGAATTAAAGACAAATAGTGCCGATGCCCTTGTGGAAAAATATGGTTTGAATGATCCGATTTATCAGCAATACTGGCGTTGGTTAAATGGGATACTTCATGGGGATTTTGGCTGGGCAGAATCAGCCAGTGCTCCAGTTTCGGAAGCTTTTATGCAGCGTTTTCCTGCTACTCTTGAGCTGGCAATATTTGCGATATTTCCAGTTATAATGGGGGGGATATATCTGGGTGTATTTTCGGCGGTTCATCACAATGATCCCTGGGATCATGTTACAAGAATATTTGCTATAACCGGATGGTCTATGCCTACATTTGTTTTTGGTCTAATTGTATTAATGATTTTCTAT
>CAYRVO010000409.1:0-1695 GCA_964427565.1 uncultured Halanaerobiales bacterium
AAAAATATATTTAACTGACCGGATTCCTGTTTCCTATATTTTTGAATAAGCAAAATCATCAACAGGTCCGGCCAGGTTAAAAGTGAATTATGTACATTTTTCGCCATTAAAGAATTAATATATTATAATAGCGTAGTTAATGTAGCTGAACTTAAAGAGAGTATGATGTTAGCTATAATAACTTACGGAATTCTTTTAAAACCTTTAAGCTTATTTCTCCGGGCTTACCATCATTTATGATTTTTCCATCAACTTTAACTACAGGCATAATTTCTGTAGTTGTACCTGACAGAAATACTTCATCAGCATTATAAAGATTTGCTAAGGGGATACTTTTTTCAGTCATTCTTAACTCCAGTTTATTACCTATTTCAAGAGCAACTTGCCGGGTAATACCGTTTAAAATATAATTTGTTGCTGGAGGAGTAACAACCTCATTATTTTTTACAATAAATAGATTAGTACTTGTACCTTCAGTAACAAATCCATCCCTTACCTGAATTGCTTCCAGAGCTCCAGCCCTATGAGCCTTGGTTTTAGCCATACAGTTAGGTAGTAGCATTAGTGATTTTATATAACATTTTGACCACCTTTCATCAGGAACAGTAATTGCTTTAACCCCTTCTTCATAATATTTTTTGGAATACCTTTTTAATTTTTTGACTAACATTAGAATATTTACTGTCAAATTATCGGAATATGCATGTGAACGTTCAGCAGTTCCTCTTGTTACCTGCAGATATAATTTTGCATCTTTAAGACCATTTTTTTCAATTAGTTTATATGCATCTTTTATAAGTTTGTCATAATTTATATCATTAAAATTTACAGCTTTAGCACTATTCTTTAATCTTTCAAAATGTTCTTCCATTTTAAAAGCTTTGCCATTATAAGAGTTTATAACTTCATAGATACCGTCTGCAAAAAGATATCCCCTGTCTTCAAGATCAATATTAACTTCAGAATAGGGCATAAACTCACCATTAAAATAAGCAATATTTTTCATCTTAAATCCTCCTTAAATTAAGTTGTTTTTCATATTAATTCACAGACTTTCAATTCAGATTCTAATTACCGGCCTCTGTAAATATTTCGCTACACTAAAAGCTGATATATTTTTGTATATTATATAGAATATATTACTACTTTATAATATATTCTATATAATTATAGCTAAATTTTCAAGTCTTTATTAACTATCATTTATTTTTAAAAAGGAGTTTCCCCATTTTCGATATTGAGCTACCAAAAGGGGTGATTGAGGAATATTGAAATTATTAGAATAAGAATCTTAAGGAAATAAAGGGAAAAACAGGGTCGAACTACAGGATGTAGTGAGCTAATCAGGGTCAGATCACTCATTGATTAGGAAGCCCTATTTCGCACTGCCATTGAGTTTTAGATAATTCTAAAAATTTCATCAATGACGAAATACCCCTTTTGGTAGCTTTTAAATTAATTTTGGGGAAACTCCAGATTTTTAAATAATTGACACTAATTGCTAATTATGATAACATTTATATAGAATAGCTTTATTCAAATATTAAAATTTAGAATATTTTTAATAGATATATTAATTTATCTTACACATAAAATGAGAATAAAATTTTTTTCAAAAAAATTAAAAAGGAGTGAGAATTTAAATGAAAAAAGGTTTATTACTTATGCTGGTAGTTTCTCTGGCAATTGCTCTTA
>CAYRVO010000410.1:0-1690 GCA_964427565.1 uncultured Halanaerobiales bacterium
CATCTAACTCTGATCCATAATTAGAGTAATCAGCTCTTTCTCCCGTACAATCTACCGCTCCTACTGCAATTGTTTCTGGATAACGAGCAGGGTATAATAATTCACTTTCATCATTATTACCGGAACTAGTTACAATTATTATACCTTCTTCACGGGCCTGAATTATTGCATCCTTTAAGAGATTAGAGTCAGTATTGCTACCCAGGGACATATTTATTATTTCCACTGGATCCGGATTTAAGGGTTGTTCCAGAATACCAGCTGCATACAAAACACCTTCTGCTATATCACTATAACTCCCACTTCCATTTTCATCTAATATTTTGATAGGTAGAATTTCACTATTCCAGGTAGTACCTGCAATTCCTTCATTATTATCAGTAACTGCACCTAAAATACCGGCAACGTGAGTTCCATGTCCATGATCATCAGCAACATCATCTGTACCAGATATAAAGTTATACCCATTTTCAAAATCAATTCGACCATATAGATCAGAATGATTAACTGCAATACCTGTATCAAGCACAGCTACCCTTATATTATTATTACCTGTTTCATAAGACCAGGTAAAGGGTAAATCAATTAAACGGCAATTCCATTGTGATGAATATAACGGATCATTTGGAACTCTGGCACCGGTGGCAAAAACTCTGTTATTTTGTTCTGAGTAACGTATTCCGGAATTTGATTGAACCTGTACCATCTTATCTTGAACATTGTCTGAAACTTTAATAACTGCAGCATTTAGGGGCTCTATAATACTAATTAAATCCCCATTTATATTACTAATAATATTTCCCCTTTTTTCTTCGGTTATATGCGGAGAAAACCCTACAATTATTTCATCTGTTGAATTATCTTTTTTCTGTTGATTAATAATTACTTCTGAATCTTGAGTTATATAATTACTATTTACTGCAGCAAAATCATAATCAACTGTAATATTACCAGAAATGGAAGGTGATTCTTCAAAAACAGCAGTAATATTTTTTTCACTATCTACTAGTATTTCTTCAGGATTGTTTTTGCTTTCCAGATCCCCTTCCCAGTAAGAAAAACACCAATTCTCATCAGGTTGGGCACTCAGCCGGACTTTCGTTCCAAATTCGAAATTTGACTCATTGGCAGTTGCTACTATTTCTTTAATTACTTTTCCATTACCCTCTACACTAACAGTCAGGGTATGATTTTCAGAATTTTCATGGGTACAGCCCCCGATAATAACCAATATCATGATAAATAATATTATTAGTTTTTTATGCATTATTTTAGCTCCTTGAGTTGTTTGTTTTATGTTTGATAAATTCTTTTCAAATAAAACCTATTATATATATTAATTACACATAAAATAATTATATCCTTTATGTTTTGATATTTATTGGCATTTTATATTATTGGAGACTTTATACACTAACCAGGGAAAACTTTAATATTATTATAATTTGAAATCACAAATACTTCGTCACCAGGTTATATATGATAAATTTACTGCATTTTCTAAAGTTTGCAGAGAGATGTAAAAGAAGAAGAGCCCATCCCCCGGTTGTTAGACCGTGAAGATGGGCCTTCTTAGTTTCTCCGCTCCTTTTTATGCAGCGTACCGGCTACACCCTTCCACCCTTCGACAAAATCCGGGAGGTACCCGGTACCTTAACGTAATTATAATATATTAAGCCAGTCCCTTCTA
>CAYRVO010000411.1:0-1672 GCA_964427565.1 uncultured Halanaerobiales bacterium
AGCAGAATTCCCTAAACCCAGTATATTTGCACTTAAATTTAATAATATAGAACCAGAAGCAGAGTTATCTTCCGGTATTTCAGGAAATAAACGTTTAAATATGGGTTTTATTAACTTACTTAAAAAGTTTATTAATTTTGCATCGCGGGCAATCTTTAAAACACCTGACCACAGGGCCAGGGGGCCTATTAATTTTATTGTAATGATAACTGTATCTTCAAGACCATTAAAAATAGCATCTGATAATTGATCCATATTACCTGTAAACATTGCTGCAACTGAACCACTAATTATCAACATTAACCAGATAGTATTAATCATTTATGGTCCTCCTAAAACCTCTTTAAAAACACGTAACCAATTTTTATACATTATTTTATCTATTTCCTGTTCGGAGAATCCATTTTTTTTAAGTTGCTGTTTAAGATTTTTTAATTCTGTAATATCGTTAAGATCTACAGGTGTCTTTTTTATGCCATCAAAATCACTACCAATACCAATATAGTCTATTCCTACCAACCTCTTTATATAATTTATATGTTTTATAATATCTTTTATATCAGCTTCATCAGATTTATTGAGAAAATAAGGGCAGAAATTGATACCTATAACACCATTTTTTTTAGCGATGGCCTCTATCTGCTTATCTGTTAAATTACGAGCTACATCACAAACTGATTTTGAATTAGAATGGGAGGCAACAATATTGTTCTGGCAAATTTTTAAGGTATCCCAGAAACCACATGCTGATATATGTGATATATCAACTATCATTCCCATCCTGTTCATTTCTTTAACCATTTTTCTTCCGTATTTTGTTAGTCCTCCACCGGTTTCAGATTCAGAAACTCCATCAGCAATATGATTACGGTAATTCCAGGTAAGGGTAATAAGTCTAACCCCCAATCTATAAAAATTCCTTAAAGCACTCAAATCAAAAACACCATCTGCTCCTTCAATAGCAAGTAATGCTCCAATTTTATTACTTTCTGAAATATCCTCTATATCTTCATAATCTCTTATTATTTGCAATTCTTTACTGCTTTTTAACATTTCATAAAATTTATCTATTAGCTGAATAGTTCTCTGAACGGCAAAATGGGGTTTAAACTTCTCTTCTATATAAAGAGCAAAAACCTGAATACCTATATCTGACTTTTTTAATCTGGGTAAATCCAGATGAAAAGAGGGATTTAATTTTAAAAAATTATAACTACTATCCCTCATATTTAAAACTGTATCACAATGACCATCAACTATATATTTATTAATTTTCCTCACTCCTATAAAAAACCTGTTCATCCTTACGGACAAACAGGTTTTATATTTATATTAAACTTATTAACGTGGTTCAACAATTAATTTGATAGCAGTCCTTTCCTCTCCATCTATCTCTATATCTGTAAATGCCGGTATACAGATAAGATCAATACCACTGGGAGCTACAAAGCCTCTGGCAATTGCAACTGCTTTTACTCCCTGATTTATTGCACCTGCTCCTATTGCCTGTAATTCTGCACTTCCTTTTTCTCTTAAAACTCCTGCTAGTGCTCCTGCCACTGAATTTGGACTTGATTTTGATGATACTTTTAATATTTCCATGTTGGTAATAAACCCCCTTGTTTTGTTAAAATTTAACTCTTTATATATTATATTAGTTATAGATAAAAAA
>CAYRVO010000412.1:0-1662 GCA_964427565.1 uncultured Halanaerobiales bacterium
CAAGTTCAATATACGTTTCTTTATTTCCGTTTAATTTTAAATAAATGTTCTTTACCATCGATATCAACCATTGTAAATGACTTCGTCCTCAAATCAACAAGTTTTATAGCTGATTTATCAGCCATTTTCTTATTAAAACATTCAGAACATAATGGTCTATATCCATCTGTTTCGCTGGGAATACTTATAATATAATATTCAGGATACTTATTACCACATTTCTCACATAGTATCATCACTACTAATTCCTTTTTCCTTATTTGATGGTTTTGAGCTTTGTGTTTATATCTATATTATACATTTTTATTTATTAAATATGCAGACAGCATAATTTAATATTGTTGCAACACTAACCCAGTCAATATAAGGAAATAACATATAAGCCGCAAACCTATCCATTTTATAAAATTTAACAGTAGTTATAACTATTAAAAATAACAATATTAATATTTCTAACAAAGCAAATCCTCTTAATTAAAAACGGAAAAATATTAAAGACCAGGCAAAGTTAAAAATTAACTGTATTCCATAATAAGTTAAAGCACTTTTTACATTATGACTATCTCTTCTTTTCCATATCCTATAGGAAGCATATCCCATTAAAACATATAATAAAATCCATACAGGTCCAAATATCCACCCAGGAGGAGCAAAACTAGATTGTTTAAGATTCTTATACATTTCCATTGTACCCATCCATTCCAATCACCAATTATGGTATACTTTACCTATACTATAATGAAGGATGGTTTTAATGTTGAATAACATCAATTTATTTACACAGGCTTTAGGCATTCTGGCCTTTCTTTATCAATCCTGTAATTACATAAACTAAATCCTCTCTTTGATCCAAACCATGCATTTAATTATACTTTTAAACGTGTGAAAAAAGGGCTAAAGAAAAGCACCTCAATTCTTCTCCACCTAAATCATAGATTTAGATGAAGTTTTCTTGAGGCATTTTAGATAAAAAGTATTATTTTCTTAACGTGGTTCAACAATAAACTTAATTGCCGTCCTTTCTTCACCATCAATTTCAATCTCAGTAAAAGCTGGAGTACATATGAGATTCAAGCCACTGGGAGCTACGTATCCTCTGCTAATTGCAATAGCTTTTATTGCTTGATTTACTGCTCCTGCACCAATCGCCTGCAATTCTGTTTTCCCTTTTTCTCTTATCACTCCAGCTATTGCTCCTGCTACTGAATTAGGATTAGATTTTGCAGCAATCTTTAGAATTTCTCCATTCATTTTTTGATTACCCTCTTTCATCTTGATGCCTCCTCGTCTTAGTTTAATTTTGTTTTTGTACCTTAATTTTAATTCTCCATATAAAGTGTCATTAATTAAATTTACTATTATAATCTAGAGAACTCTAATTGGGTATTTATTGACATCCTCCCCACCGATTACATCAGCGGAGCTTTCTCAGTTAAATTTCTGTAAGAACACCTCCCCGTTCTTCATTACCTTCAATTTCTCATAAAATTTATATTGCAAAACATTTTTTTAAAAACAAAAAACCCCCGAATGGTTTCAGAGGCTACTTGCAAAATTAGAATAGCGAAGTACAAAATAGAATAGCTCAAAATATTATTGTATTATTAATATTCTTCTATATATTTAAATAAAGTCCTGCTTATAAAGTTACTTTTCCCTATT
>CAYRVO010000413.1:0-1656 GCA_964427565.1 uncultured Halanaerobiales bacterium
TAGAGATAAATGATGTCTACGGACGGGTAAAATCACTTGATACTCGTTTTGTGTCAGTAGTTACACTGGCAGGAAAGGAATATCTCATCCCCAATGAAAACTTTATCACTAAAGAAGTTATAAACTGGTCTTATAGTGATGAACTGGTAAGGATAGATGTTCCAGTTGGTGTAGGTTATGATAGTGATATGGAACTGGTAAAAAAATTAATGCTAAAGGCACTTAAAAATAAAAAGAGAATAGTTGACAAACCTTCCCCCATGTGTCTGATGGAAGAATTTGGTGATAATACAGTTAATTTTTCACTCCGCTTCTGGATCAATGATCCCCGTAATGGTATTGCCAATATAAAAAGTGAAGTACTATTTGATATCTGGAATCTTTTTGCCGATAATGATATCAATATCGCCTTCCCTCAACATGACCTTCATTTTCAATCTATATCAAAGGATATGTTAAGCAAAATAGGGAAACTTTTTAAACAAAGTTCTTCTAATGATAAAGATGGATCCATAGAGGAAGTGGCAGTATCTGAAGAAGAACTATAATTAATTATAATTACTGTCCTCATAAAATTAAGAGCAGGAAATATTTCAACCATTATTCCTATCTTCCATTACATGTTTTAAGCCCTGTGTGAAGAGAGATAAAACATGATCATCATCAAGTGAATAATAGACAGAACGTCCTTCTTTTCGATATTTCACCAGTTTTTGGGCCCTTAAAATCCTTAATTGATGGGATATCGCCGAAGAACTCATAGATAATGATTCCGAAAGTTCACAGACACACAGCTCCCTTTCCTTTAGAGCATAAAGTATTCTTATTCTCGTAGGATCAGCAACTACTTTAAATAATTCGGAAAGTTCCCTAACCACTTCTTCTAATAACACTTTATCTTTCATCATCTCAACTACCTGTTTATCAGGATTAAAAATATCACATACATCATCTGATTTTACCTGTTCTCCCAATTTATTACCACTCCCATTATCTTTTTTAAGAAAATTATATCTTTCCACTAAACCAATTTATCTTATGATTAAAAAACAAACAAAATTTTGAACAGAAAGTTGAGATATTAATTGTTAATTACTATTATGCAAGATTCGCACTGAATTAAGCACTGCCAGTAATGCTACACCAACATCAGCAAAAACTGCCGACCACATAGATGCTGACCCTAAAACTCCCATTACTAGTACAGCAGCTTTTACAGTAAGAATCATTACTATATTCTGCCAGATTATCACCCCTGTTCTCCGCGCTATTTGTACTGCTTCCGGCAGTTTTTTTATTTCATCTGTCATTAAAACCACATCGGCAGCTTCTATAGCTGCATCGGAGCCGAGAGCTCCCATTGCTATACCAACATCGGAGCGGGCCAGGACAGGGGCATCATTTATTCCATCCCCAACAAATGCTACACATTTTTTATCTTTATTATTAGAAATTATCTCCTCTATTTTATCAACCTTTTCATCAGGTAAAAGCTGAGCATAATATTTATCCAGCTTTATTTTTTTAGCAACCCTGGCAGCTACAGATTCTCTATCACCGGTGAGCATAAGTAAATTTTTAATACCCATTTTCCTTAAGCCTGCAAGAGCAGAAAGGGCATCTTCTTTTATACTATCTTCTATAACAATATAACCA
>CAYRVO010000414.1:0-1642 GCA_964427565.1 uncultured Halanaerobiales bacterium
AAAATATTGCTTGACAAAGAGAGAATAAATTTTATATAATTAATTGTGGTTTTAAGCAGAGGTGAAATATATTGATACTCGATTTAAGTGATTTTAAAGAAATTGGTAGTAAGCGAGAAATTGAAGAAAAGATTAAGATTGATAATATTAAATTCCGGGGAAAAAAGATAGAAATACCAGAATTATTCAAATTGCAATTAACTATTTATAATACCAGTGACACTTTTGTTTTTACAGGAAAATTAACGGGTAAGTTGTTGCTGGAATGCAGTCGTTGTCTGGAAGAATACAAGTATCCTGTAGAAATTGACTTAAATGAAGAAATTGAAAAAGAAGATATTGAAAACTTAAAGGAAGTAGATCTATCAAAACTATTTATTGAGAATATACTTCTCTCTATTCCAATAAAACCACTTTGTTCACAGGATTGTAAAGGATTATGTCCGGAATGTGGTCAAAATTTAAATGAAAGTCAATGTGATTGTGATACAGAAACACTGGATCCCAGGATGGCTAAATTAAAAGACTTACTTGATGAATAAGAGATAACAGGAGGTGGATTAATAATGGCTGTACCAAAGAGTAGAACATCTAAAACAAGAAAGAGAAAAAGACGTACACACTGGAAATTAAAGTCTCCCAATTTAATTGAATGTTCTCACTGTCATGAAAAGATATTACCCCACAGGGTATGTCCAGAATGTGGTTATTATAAAGGAGAAAAAGTAGTAGACAATTAAAAAATCATAATCCTAGTATTTATAATAAGTAGGTCTTATTCGATTTATGTAAATAGGATCTGCTTATTTTTTATATTTATCGAGGAAATTTCTTAATTAATTTGCAAATATGTCAATATGATTTAAAAAGCCTTGAATTATGTATTGTAAGGGTAGGAAGGTTAATTTGCATTTGCAAAATACATAGGTTATAATGTTGAAAAGTATTATGGTATCTATTATACTGGGGTAGGAGGTAGTAAGAGAAAAATGAAAATTGCTATAGATGCTATGGGAGGGGATAAGGCCCCTGTTGAAATTATTAAAGGAGCTATAAAAGCATACAGAAACTATAATAATGTAGATTTGATATTGGTTGGTAAAAGTGATATTATTAATCGTGAATTAAAGAAAAATAATTTAAGTAAAGAAGAAATAAATATAGTTCCAGCTTCTCAGGCTATTGCTATGAATGAAAAACCAGCTACAGTACTGAGGAAGAAAAAGAAGTCTTCTATAGTTATTGGTAGTAAGCTAGTTAAAGAGGATAAAGTTGATGCGTTTGTTTCTGCAGGAAATACGGGAGCTGTAATGGCTTCCGGTTTATTTAATATTGGTAGAATTAAAGGGATAAAGCGTCCTTCGATTGCTACTGTATTTCCTTCACGTAAGGGAGCTACACTTGTTATTGATGCTGGTGCTAATGTTGATTGTGATCCTATAAATTTATTACAGTTTGCAATAATGGGTCAGATACATGCTAATAATGTTCTTGGAATTGATAACCCTCGTATAGGTTTATTGAGTGTAGGAGAAGAAAAAGAAAAAGGTAATAACTTAACAAAAAGTACATATGACTTGTTAAAAAATGATAAACGGATTAATAATTTTATAGGTAATGTTGAAGGTCGTGATATTTTTAA
>CAYRVO010000415.1:0-1638 GCA_964427565.1 uncultured Halanaerobiales bacterium
AGATGGCTGTTAACCATCGAGCCGCAGGTTCGAGTCCTGCTCGGGGAGCCATTTATATTTTAAAGACTTTTTTGTTATATATAGAAATTAATGATATAATTAAGGAAACTGTTCATGGGGAGGTAAAACAGGTAAAAACCTGTATTATTATGAAAAAAAGTATTATTGTTCTGATATTAATAATATTAATAGTTATAGGTATAAATGGAATAATAAATGCTAATAATATGGAATTGGATTGTAAATATAAATTTAATACTAATAATAAATCCAGAAATTATGAGTTAAATAATGAAAGATTATATTTGCCAGAATTTAATGTACGTGGTATATATGTAAGTGGATGGATTGCAGGAACAGAAGAAAGAATTGAACATTTAATTGACATGGTTGATAAAACTATTTTAAATGCTATGGTTATAGATATAAAAGATCAGCAGGGTTATTTAAGTTATGATTCAGAAATAGAAATAGCACAAAAAATTGGGGCCAGTAAACGTAAAATTCAAAATATAAAAAGTTTAATTTCGAAATTGCATAGTAGAGGGATTTATGTTATTGGAAGGATTGCTGTTTTTAAGGATTCTGTACTTGCTAAAAGTTTTCCCGATTTTGCTTTAAGGCTAAGATCAGAAGAGGACAATAAAAAATATGCAAGTAAAAACTGGGTTTTCCCGGGAAATAAACAAGTATGTGATTATAATATTGAGATAGCAAAAGAAGCAATAAAAATTGGATTTGATGAAATACAATTTGATTACATACGCTTTCCGGCTTTGGCAAGAAAGCCTATAGAAGTTGTTATTGATAATAAAGAATTAAAAGGTGAAATTATTAATAGTTTTTTGATAGATGCTAGAAAACAGTTGCAGAAATATAATATTCCTATATCTATAGATGTATATGGATTAACAACTTCTGTTTCAGATGATCTGGGAATAGGTCAGAATTTTTCACATTTAAGTAATTATGTAGATATTATTTCTCCTATGATATATCCTTCACATTATTCTCAGGGGTGTTATGGTATTGAAGTACCTGCTCTTGAGCCTTATAACACAGTATACAGAAGTGTTTTTGATGCTCGTAAAAAAGTAAATGGAAATAGTAAAATTCAGATAAGGCCCTGGTTGCAGGATTTTTCTTTACAGCATCAATATACAGGAAAAGATATTAAAGCACAGATTAAAGCTGTTGAGGAACAGGGAATTAAAGAATGGCTATTATGGAATCCTCATTCTCGCTATACTGAAGAGGCATTGATTCCTTCCTGCAAAATAAAATTTAATTTAAAGTAGTAAATGGACAGGCTAATTATTAGCTTATTATTGATGAAGTTAGTAATACTGAGAAAAAGTGACTTTAAGTAACTTAGGTGAATAATAATTATCTATAATGCAAATATATAGGGCTAAAGATACTTGCAATTTAGTTATAGAGTGTATTATTATAATTAAAAGGTCAAAATAAGTCAAAGACAAAGAGGAGGTAACTAGAGATGCCAAGTCTTTCAGATCAAATAGAAAAGTATTTGCGTAGATTGCTTAGAAATTATGAAGGCAAGGTTGAGATAAAGCGCAATAAACTGGCTGATGATTTTGATTGTGCCCCCTCACAGATTAATTATGTACTTGATAC
>CAYRVO010000416.1:0-1629 GCA_964427565.1 uncultured Halanaerobiales bacterium
TTTGAATTGGGTTTTTCTTTATTTAATTTTATTTTGTCTGATAATAATTGTTCTTTCTTGAGAAATATTTCTTCTCCCTTGTAAATAAGTTCGTTACAACCGCAACTTTGCTGATTAAAAATACCACCTGGAACAACAAGTAATTTCCTGTTCTGTTTTTTAGCATAACTATCTGTTATTAAACACCCACTTTTCATACCTGCTTCAACAATTAAAACTTTATGTGACCAGGCACTAAGCAAACGATTTCTTTTAGGAAAATTATGGGCTATAGCCTGTGTACCGGGAGGATATTCCGTTAGTATTGCTCCCTTTGCAATTATTTTTTTCTTTAATTCCCTGTGTTCAGCCGGATAGCAAATATCCAATCCTGTTCCTAAAACAGCTAATGTATATCCTCCATAATTTATGCATACAGAATGAGCATAACTATCTATTCCTTTGGCCATTCCACTGATTACAGCTATATTTTTATTAGCCAAAAAACTAGCTACCCTTTTGGTCACTTTTTTACCGTAATTACTGCATCTTCGAGCACCAATTATTGCAATAGTATATTTTTGAGGAAATAAGTTACCCATATAGTACAACAAAACTGGTGTATCTTTAATTTTTTTAACTCTTTCTGGATATAAATAATTATTATAATTAAGTAATTTTATATTATTTTTTTTACATTTTTCAAAAATAATTTTAGCTTTATTAAGTGAATTAGAGTTTTTAATTCTATTAGCAAGTTTTTGGCCTATACCTTTACATTTTTTCAATTCATTTATGTTAGCAGAAAATATTTTTTTAGGATTATTAAATTTATATAGCAATCTTTTTTGCTTTATAGGTCCAATTCCACTTAATTGTGTTAGCCATATCCAGTACTTTTGCATTATAATCCCCTCTAATTTGTATTTCATTAATCTATACGGTACACATCTCTGTCTTATCCTTATCAAGGTCTCTTGTCTGCAATACACCCGCAATATCTTTTTTTCTAATTTTTTTTGATCCTTCAAGATCAGCAAATGTACGGGCTATTTTTAAAAATTTACTATAGGTTCTAGCACTATATCCAAATCTTTCATAAGATTTTTTTAATAATTTTAATGAATCTTTTTCAAGCTGACAAAATTCATTAACCAATTCTGGAGTCATCTGGGCGTTACAATTTATACCTTTCAGATTTTTGTAACGTTTTATTTGAATATCTCTTGCATTTTCTACTCTTTCCCTTAGCTGTCGGGAAGTAATTCCCCCTGATGATTTAGATACTTCATCAAATTTAACTGAATGTACATATTTTTGAATATCAATTCTATCCAGAATAGGACCAGAGATTTTTCTGCGGTACTTCAATACCTCATAATCAGTACATTTGCACTTTTCAGTACCGTAATAACCACAGGGACAGGGATTCATAGCCGCAACAAACATAAAATTTGCTGGATAACTGTTTGTATGATTGACTCTTGCTATTGTAACCTCTTTATCTTCCATTGGCTGGCGTAGTGCTTCAAGTGTTCTTTTGCTAAACTCAGTTAACTCATCTAAAAAAAGAACAGCATTATGGGCCAGGGAAACTTCACCAGGCATTGCTTTATTTCCTCCACCGATTAAAGAAAGCTCACCAATAAA
>CAYRVO010000417.1:0-1614 GCA_964427565.1 uncultured Halanaerobiales bacterium
TGCTGAAATTTATCATTTTTAGCAGTATCTATCTGACTATCTTTAAGAACCCCTACTCCAGTGTTAAAACCATAAATAGTAGGTGGGTTCCCACTCAACCACTCTTCATCAACATAGGAACGTATTTCTTTTATTTTTTCTTCCTTCTCTTTATCAATAACAACTGTGGGGTATTTTTTTCTTTCCCCTTCCCCATAACCACGAGCCACACTAACAACCTGTGGTCTTTTCAGGCTTTCTCCATCAATAATAACCTTTTTTATATTTTTAGCCAATTTAATTTCCTCCCTGTAACATCTATTATCTATTACTTATATTTTATCTACATTTAATCCATTACATTACTATAAAAATCATTGAAAACGATTGCTATTAACTTTCCTCAACAACTTCTTTATCACGAGCAGAAACAACCTCATCTATAGCTTTAGTTACATCCTCTGGCAGTTTGGATTGATTTCCCTTAGCAAGTATTCTGTGTACTTCTTCATTTGCCCTGGTACCAAAGTCCTTTTCACCCTGCATTTTCCAGCCATCATAATTATCTCTATTTAAAAGATTGGTTGCTGTTAATTCTTTCTTGAAGTTTTTGTAGGTATGTTCCCGGGAAATGAATTCACCACCGGGTTTAACCTTTTCTATTACATTCAGGGCCAGTGTTTCTCTATTTATTTTATAACCCTTCAACATCCTCTTAACCATAGCTACTGCTTCATTACAGAGTACTAACATTTCCATGGAATATGTCATTCCTACTCCGATATATCCCAGATCATGAATCAGATTACCACCGGCAAGACCTGATATAAGTAGGTTAAAACCTGCTTCCATTCCTGCCTGCTGATCAAATGTCTGGGCATCAGAACAACCGGCAGTTGTAAAGACCGGCATATCATAATATTGAGCCAGACGGACTAAAGATGTACAACCTAAATCTCTTCTGGGATCACCATAGGAACAAATGGAAGTTTTCATATCTAATGGTGGTACTCCACCTCCAGCTATAAATGGTGCTCCACTTGCCTTTAACTGATGGATTACCAGACCTGATAGAATCTCAGCATTTGCTACTACTATACCCCCGGCCTGAGTAACAGGACCGGTTGCACCTGACATAACTGCCGGTGCATAAATAACTGGTAATCTCTTTTCTGCACAGAGAAGTAATTTCTCCAGGGCATCTTTACTATGACTAAGTGGTGAAGATGGTTCAGCATATAAGGCTAAAAACGGACTGCTAGCCAGTTCTTTCGCACCACCTTTAACTGCTTCAGCTATATTAAAAATGCCTTCTAATCCTTTTTTATCATGGGCGGTATATAATATCGGTTTACTTGTGTTTTTAACCATAGCTTCAAAGTGATGTACATCAGAACTCTGTTCAGGAACATCACTGGCCAGGGCCATGGACATAACAAAATCAACATTTTCCATAGCATTAGCAACACGAACAGCATTAACGACATCCTGTTTTACCGTCTTTCTTCTTTCACCACTATCTATATCTATAGTATTGGGTGTATCAGAACCAGTACCATAATATATTCTCCGTTTTTCCAGGTCCATTGCTCTATTTCCTTCCCGATCATTAATTGTAACCCGGGGAGAAACTGT
>CAYRVO010000418.1:0-1612 GCA_964427565.1 uncultured Halanaerobiales bacterium
TGCATGATGTACTTTAGGGGTTACAACCCGATCACTAAAAGATAATCTATCGGGTTGTTCCTCGAAAATCCTGTCCACATCTCCATAGGCAAATTCTCTTTCTGCAAATGGGTTTTCATGTCCGTGTAAACCTTTTTTTTCTTCCATGGCTTTTTCGGGATCCAGAATTGCTTCTTGCTCTTCATATTCAATTTCTATTAAATTAACCGCTTTTTCTGCTGCTTTTTTATTGTCTGCAACAATAGCAGCAATTCTATCTCCAACATAACGGGCCTGAGAGGATAATAATACCTCATCACCTTTAATGTTTTGCCCTTTATACCAGTAATAGCCATTAAAGGGTTTCTGGGGGGTATTTTTATGGGTATATATCCTGACAACTCCGGGTATTTCTTCTGCGGCTTTCAGATTCATATTCTTAATTTTTCCCCGGGGAACATCTGCTGTTAGTAATTTTATATGTAACATATTTTCTCTGTTTAAATCAGATACATATTTTAATTTTCCAGACATCTTTTTCTCTGCCTCAAGAAAGGGAATATTTTTGCCGACATATTTATGTTTACTCATCATTTAAACCACCTTTAAATGCTGTTATAAAATCATCTCCCAGCCCCCGAATAGCGTTTCTTTTATAGGGCTGTGAATAGCGACCGGGTATTGCCCGGTCAACGGTTTCTGTTAATATATCTAAAAATTCTTTTTCAATTTCTGAGTTTAATATACAACCCGTAATTACTTTTTCTGCATCCCGGGCCCGAAAGGGCTCTTTCCCCAAAGCTCCAAGAACAATACGGGCTTCTTTTATCCTTTCCTCTTCAGGATCATAATTAATTACAGCTGCAAGATTAATCCTTGCTATAGTTACACTCTTTCTGGTACCAATCTTATTATAATAACTAAAATTCTTTGCCGGATCCCACTGTGGTAATATTAGAGAAATAAGTAGTGTGTTATTATCTATTTCTCTAATTGCTTCTATTAGATCCAAAATTTTTGTGCTCCCATCGGATTTCATAATCTTAACCCGGGTACTGTGAGCCATCAAAACGGGAACTGAATCAGCAGCCGGGGAAGCATGAGCTACATTACCACCAATAGTTGCCCGGTTACGTATCTGTACAGATCCCAGCTGGCAAGCTGCCTGAGCTAGTGCAGGTATATATTTGTTAATTAATTTATCATTTGCAATCTGGCTGAATGTTGTCATTGCTCCAAGTTTTATAACTCCCTGTTCTTTCTTTATAAATTTAAGTTCTTCTACCCGGGAAAGATCAATTAGATCTATATCTTCATTTATTAATTCATCTCTTTTTAAAAGTATATCTGTACCCCCGGCCAGTATTCTACTTGTATTTTTTTTCAATAAACTCTTAATCTTATCTACTGCTGCTGGAGTATATATATTCATATCTTGCATTAGATACCACCCTTTTCTGCAATTTCGGCAATAGCATCAATAATATTATTATATCCCGTACAGCGACAGAGATTGCCGGCAATTGCTTCTTTAATTTCACTGCGGTCCGGATTTTCAGTACGGTAAAAAAGTGCCCGGGCAGACATAATCATTCCGGGTGTACAGTAACCACATTGAACAGCTCCATTATTC
>CAYRVO010000419.1:0-1611 GCA_964427565.1 uncultured Halanaerobiales bacterium
AATTTTTAGGTGAATATTCTGCGTATGATCTTAAATGGATTGATACTTTTGCAAGAATAACTGAGCTTTATGATATGTCTTCGATGTTTAAAGTTGATCAAGATTCAAAAACATATTTTGCTCAGCGAGCAGTAGGTTCTGGTATGCAAAGTATATTGTTTACAGATATAAGATCTGTTGAATTTGCTGAAGAATGTGTAAAATCTGTTAGAGCTGAAACACCTGAAGAAAAAGGTATCCTTGGTTGTGCAATGCGTAGAGATGTTGGTTATTTAAATGAATGTGGATCACCTGAATTTGTAAAAGCAGCAAATGATATAGTAGTAGCGATAATGATGGAGAAGGAACCTGCAATTGAAAATATTGATAAAATACTTGATGTTAAAGGTATTGATATGGTTCAGTTTGGTCCCTGTGATTATGCGTTAAGTATAGGATTACCCGGGCAGATGAATCATCCTAAAGTTAAAGAGGCAGAAAAAAGGGTCATAGAAACTGCTCTTGAAAAAGGAATACATCCCAGGGTTGAATTGTTTAACTTAAATGATGTAGAAAAATATTTAGAAATGGGAGTAAAACATTTTTGCCTTGGCTATGATATTGTAATATTAAATAATTGGTTAAAGGAAAATGTCCCTGAATTAAGAAAGATGCTGAAATAAATCACTTAATTCTTTAGGAGGAAAGTGCATTATGAGTAAACCAAATGGTAAACTAAGTTACTTAGGGAAAATAGGTATTTTTTTAAATGATACAATTGTAAAAATTGCGCTTTTTGGTATGATTTGTGTTGTTGGGTTAAATGTTTTTACAAGATATATTCTTGATTATTCATTTAGATGGAGTGGGGAAATAAATATATTATTATTCACTTATTTATCTTTTTTTGGTATCCCTATAGCCTTAAGAGCAAATAATCATGTGTCAATTACGTATTTTAAATCACGTTTTTCTAAAAAAATGCAAAAAATAATTAGCGTATTTGTTGATATTGTAATGATTATGGTTTTATTTTATTTAATTTATTACAGTATTATTGTTATACAACGTTTAGGTATGGAGCCAATGCCAGCAACAAAATTACCCAAATTCTGGTTTTATATTCCTATACCTATAAGTAGTGGGGTTATGATTATTGATATGATTATAAAGCTTATAAAAGATATAAAAGAATAAATTTATTAGGGGAAGTGAATTTATGGGTACTCTTGTTTTTTCAATATTTGGTTCGATATTATTATTTTTGGTTTTAGGAGCACCAATAGGATTTGCCATATTAATAGGTACTTTTGTTTCAATGTTGTTACTCCATTTGCCAGGCTCTATGATGATGCTTAGAATGGCTTCTGGTACACAGTCATTTGTATTAACTGCTATTCCATTTTTTACATTAGCGGGTGTACTTATGAGAGAAGGAGGTATAACACGTAGAATAACTGACTGTTGTTTATTGTTAGTAGGGCATTTAAAGGGAAGTCTTGGGCATGTAAATGTTGTTGCCAGTATGATTTTTGGAGGAATATCAGGTTCTTCTGTAGCAGATACTGCTTCTATTGGTAATGTGTTAATACCTGAGATGGTAGATAAAAAGTATCCCGCAAATTTTAGTGC
>CAYRVO010000420.1:0-1611 GCA_964427565.1 uncultured Halanaerobiales bacterium
CAAAATCACTGTATACTTAAGCAATATTCTGGCTAATATCTGAGACTGCCACTGATCCGGAACAGTTTCATACCTGGCTCGATTAAGTATGTCATCCATTACCTCTTGAATATTATCGGCATTTTTAAAAGTATTATAGAAATTAATACCTCCATGTCCATCAGAACACTCAGAAATAACTATAATAACTCCTCCTTCACAACAAGTTGCTTCTGCAGCCGTCATACTCTTAACAGATTGATAAATATTTTGATCAAGGGGATAACCACCGTTTGTAGTAATCACAATATCTGCCGGTTTACTTTTTATTCCTGCCAGCTTAGAAACAAAATTACATCCTTCAATATGTGCTTTTTTTACATCACCAGCAAATACATTTATAACATTTTTATTACTGTCAATAACTACATTTATGATAAAATACAATCCGGCTTTTTTAGCTGCAAAAAGCATATCTCTATGTATTGGATTACCTTCTAAAATACCGGTTCTCGCCCATTCATGAGCTATAAATTCAGAACAGTGATTGGCAAGTACAGTTGTCCGGGAAGCTATACCCGGTAAAACACTTTTCCGTCCTCCGGAAAAACCGGCAAAAAAGTGAGGTTCAATAAATCCTTCAGCAATTAATAAGTCTGCCTCTAGAGCAATTTTATTAATTACAAGTTCTCCCCCAGAGGGTAGAATACCTATGTTAACAAGATTGCTTTGATCATCACTATCATGAATTACGATATTTTCTTCTTCAAAAATTTCACTACCGTATTTATCTTTTAATTCATCCTCTGTTGGGGAACGGTGACAACCTGTTGCTACTAAAATAGTAATATACGCTTCCGGGTTATATCTTCTAATCTCTTCTAAAATTACAGGCATCGTTATTTTGCTGGGGACAGGCCTGGTATGGTCACTGGAGATTATTACTATTTCATCTTTCCCCTTTGCCATCTCGTCCAACGAAGGAGTGCTCACCGGATTTCTTAATGCATTTTTCACTAGTTCTTTTTCACTTTCATCTGCCTCATAATCATGTGTTTTTGAAGACATTAACTCATTTAACCTGTTTCCAGGTATATTAACTTTAATAGATTCATTTCCATACGGCAAGCTTATCTCCATAATAATTTTTACCCCCCCTTCTAAAAACTTCACCAAACCGAATTTTAAGCTTCTACCAAAATTCCTAACAAAAAATTTGTAATTTGTTCAATCTAAGCTTTTTGTGTTATAACCATACATACTTGCTCACAAAGATTTCTTTATACTATCAATTTGAAACAAATTATTATTTTCATCAAATTTTATGGGCCTAAAATTTCTTAAAACCGGTAAATCCTTATTATCTTCTCTATATAACCCACGGGATATTTCCATCATTTTTACTTCATTTGTATTTTTTATATGAACAATTTTGACATCTTCAGGATTTATATTCCCTATAGAGGAAAGAGCCGCATTAATACATTCTCTATCATTATCAAACCACATTGGTATTCTACTTTTTTCTGGAGTCTGTGCAGTTATACAATTAAGATACGTAGAAGAACGATCTATCTTATCAACTAAACGTTTGGTAGTAAAATCAGCTAAGCCAATCCCAGTAGCTGTACC
>CAYRVO010000421.1:0-1592 GCA_964427565.1 uncultured Halanaerobiales bacterium
AAGTATTATTAAGTGAAAAAGGAGATGGATATATTTTAATCTGGAAGGAATGTAGTAAGGAAGGTTATCAAGAAAAAAAATTACCTATAAAAATTAAAGAAAGTAAGGAGGAAGTACAGCAGGCAATCAGTGGTGACTATCCTTATAAAACAGATAATAAAGTAAGTAATCTGAATGGAGATATTAAATATGAAGAGGATAAATTTATTATAGGTGACCTTGTGTTTGAATTATCTGAATTTGACTTAGCAGCAGTTAATATTGAAGCAATAAATGGCTATCAAAAACCGGTTTATGTCTATTATGATAATACGGATAACAAAAAATTATTGTTGATAGCAGGAGAAGATTTGTATTATAGATTTGACTATCAGCTAGATGAGGAATGAACTGTTTATTGGAACAAGATAATTGGCAATTGGATTTTAAGCCGGGTAGATATCAATCAATATTTACGGAAAAGGAATAATATTTAATTTTCTAACATAATAACTTTGTACAGGAGGTGTTTATTTTGTTTAAGCGTAAAAAACAAATTATCCTGGTAACAATAGTTTTATTTGTAATATCAGTGATAGTTGGTCCCGTTTATGCTGAGTTTGGGGAAGGAAATAGTTTCAATGATCAGGCTAAATCTTTTAACAGTGATAAGCTCCATAATAATAGGCCTTATTTTATTCATGATACTTTAATAAAATTAATAGCTCTCATGATTTTTGTTGCCCTTGCACTTTATATTTTTTTAAAAAAGCACAATTGGCGCAAATATATATTAATCTTATCAGTTTTGATCCTGGGATTTTATCTACAGGGATTTTTATGTCCTCTGACAGCTATTCAGAATGTGTTTAGTAAATATAACACAGCTTATTTATTATTGTTTTTAGTTCCTTTAATACTGGCCTTATTCTACGGAAGAATATTCTGTGGTTATATCTGTCCCTTTGGAGCGATTCAGGAATTAATCTTTTTTCCAAAATTACAGCTTAAAATACCTGCAGGTTTGAGAAAATTTTTAAATAAGTTTAAATATATTCTACTTATATATATGATAATACGTATTCTAGTTACGAGAGAAGTGATTTTAGTTTCCTATACACCATTTAAAAGTTTATTTACTCTGGGTGGTACTCCGGGCACAATTATTGTAACAGTAATAACTGCTATACTGTCAATAATTGTCTTTCGACCATTCTGTAGATTTGTCTGCCCTCTGGGGGCATTACTGGGTCTGTTTAGTTGTTTACGAAAGAATGAGATTGTTAGTGATTCTAACTGTGTACAGTGTGGAAAATGTACAGAAGAATGTCTTGTAGATGCTGTTGAAGATAATGAAATTGATATGAAGGAATGTATAGTTTGCTGTCAGTGTCTGGATTGCTGTCCGGTAAATAAAAATAATTTATAAAAAAATGCATAGTTTTGTTTTAAATTTAACAGAAATCATATATAATATATAGTAGAATCAGTGTAAATAATGAAAACAGGAGTGGTAATATGCTAAGTGAAAAACTGCAAAAGAAGTTTAATGAACAGATTAATGCTGAAATATTTTCTGCCTACTTATATCAGGCTATGGCAGCATATTTTGA
>CAYRVO010000422.1:0-1574 GCA_964427565.1 uncultured Halanaerobiales bacterium
ATCCCGCGATAGTCTACCATTATCCAAAAAATAAGACCTATAGCAAGAGAAATAGCAATTAATTTTAATAGCTCAAATTTAAATGGTAAGACATCAAAACCATAATTTACCCGGGAACGTCTCTGCCTAATTGACATGATAATAAAGATCAAAATCACTATCAACCCAAAAATAATGCTTGTGTCATTTAAATTTTCAAAAAACAGTGTAGGAAAATAACCCTGACCAATTACCTTAAAACTCTTATTCAAACCAGCAATAGTAGCACCACCAGTAACACCCAAAACTCCCCCTCTAAACATTAAATAACTAGCAAAAGTAACCACGAATGAAGGGACTCCTCTATATGCTACCCAGTATCCGTGCCAGGCCCCGATAATTATTCCTACTACCAACACAATTAATATCGAAGGTATAGTCCCTATACCCATCTGTGTCTGCATAACAGCAATTAAAGCAGCAATAAAACCGGCAACAGAGCCTACCGATAAATCAATATGATTGGCTACAATGATTAAGACCATACCCATAGCCAGAATACATATTGTAGAAGCCTGGACAAATAAATTGGATAAATTTCTGGTTGCCAAAAATACTCCATCAGTTAAAAAATAGAAAATTATCCAGATAGAAATCAAGGCTATAATCATAGTAAATTGACGAATATTATTTTTAAGTGAATCTAGAAATACTGAAACTATATTACCATTATTTTTTGTGTTTTTCATTACTTATACCTCCCTGTTGCAAAGGACATTATCTTTTCCTGTGTTGCTTCATTTTGTTCTAATTTACCGGCAACTTTCCCTTCAGACATAACTAAAATTCTGTCACTCATACCCAGTATTTCAGGTAATTCTGAGGAAATCATAATAATACTTACTCCACTTTCTGTTAATTCATTCATTATAGAATGAATCTCATATTTTGCGCCAACATCTATACCTCTAGTCGGTTCATCCAATATTAAAATCTCCGGTTCAGTCATTAACCATTTTGATAATACAACCTTCTGCTGATTACCACCACTTAAATTGCGGGCTTCCTGTTCAATAGAAGGAGTTTTTATATTTAATCTATCTATAAAATGTCGGCTCTGTTTTATTTCCTCATTTATATTAAAGACATTATTGTCTGTTACTTTTTCCATACTGGCCATGGTAATATTATTTTTAACACTCATAATACCTACTAAACCCTTGACATTTCTATCTTCAGTTAAATATCCTATTCCTTGATTAATTGCATCTTTAGGACTATTAATATTCAGTTCATTGTCATTTAATTTAACACTACCACTTTTCTTTTTACCATATATCCCCAGCAAACTTAAGGCAAATTCTGTCCTTCCTGAGCCCATCAAACCTGAAAAACCTAAAATTTCACCTTTCTTTAGCTTGAAATTTATATCTTCCAGTAAAGTTTTCTTGGGATTATCAGGATCTACTACTGTCCAATCATTTACCTCAAATATATAATCCTGGGGTTTATAATTACGTTCCGGAAATCTCTGTGTCAATTTGCGCCCTACCATCATTGATATTATCTTGTCTTCATTTAAATCTTCAATCATT
>CAYRVO010000423.1:0-1564 GCA_964427565.1 uncultured Halanaerobiales bacterium
AACCTGAATTTCTTAGTATATTTTTAAACTTTTCAGTAATATACTGTGGAGGACGTTTAATATCTGATTCTGAAACAGGATTGACAGGTATCAGATTTACATGACATAATATATTTGCAAGAAGATTTCCCAGCTGCCGGGCATGCTTTGCGGAATCATTAATATCTTTTATAAGTACATATTCAAATGTAACCCGTCTATTCATTTTGTTAATATAATCTTTTACCACTTGCATAAGCACTGTAAGTGGATATTTATTATTTATAGGCATTATTCTACTTCTCAATTTATCAGTAGCTGCATTAAGCGAAATTGCCAGACCTATCTGTTTATTCCACTTTGCCAGCCTTTTTATCCCCGGGACAACTCCTGCTGTAGAAACCGTCATTTTTCTGGCTCCTATATTTAACCCCTGTTCATGATTAAGTGTTTTAATAGCTACCATAAGATTATCAATATTTTCCAGGGGTTCACCCATCCCCATAAATACAACATTTGAAACATTTTCTCCAACATCATTTTCCATCTTTAATACCTGATCAATTATTTCCCCTGCATTTAAATTTCTATCTAAGCCCATCAACCCTGTAGCACAAAATTTACAGCCCATAGCACATCCAACCTGTGTTGATATACAGACACTATATCTTTTATCTACAGGATAAGGTATAAAAACACTTTCTATAGTATAACCATCTATTAATTCCCATAAATATTTTATAGTTCCATCATCAGCTTCCATCTTATCCTTTAATTTTAAATTAGTTATATAACTAATATTCCCTAACTTATCTTTTAGTTTTGCAGGCAAATTAGTCATATCCCGAAAATTTGAAATATGATTTTTATAAATCCAGTTAAATATCTGTTTTGCCCTGTACTTTTTTATATTATTTTTTTCAAACCAGCTTAATAACTGTTTCTGGGTTAATGACTTTAAATCCTGTTTTTTTTCCATAAAGGTAATTAAACCCCTTCATTTTTTCTGATTTTTGCCATAAAAAAACCTTCTGTTTTACTTATTGGTGGAAATAATTCAAGACAATTTTTATTAGTTAAAGAAATAAGATGATTGAGATTTAATCTTTTTAGATCATCCTCTATGGCTAATAATTCTACCTTATCACTGTATTTTTCTGCAAATTTAGTGACTATATCTATATTTTCTTTATCCGTCAATGTACAAGTACTGTACAGTAATTCTCCTCCGGGCCGCAAAAAAAGTAAAGCTTTCTCCAGTAATTCAAACTGCAGCCGGCTCAGTTCTTTAACATTTACAGGAGTAATTCTCCATCTGAGTTCAGGCTTCTGTGCTATCACTCCCAGCCCAGAACAGGGAACATCAAGTAATATCTTATCAAATAATAGGCCAGTTTTAAAATCACGGGCATCAATTTTAATTGTTTTTACAATATCAATACCCATTTTTCCGCAGTTATTATTTATCAAATTTATTTTATGATCATATATATCAAGAACAATAATCTGACCTCGATTTTCCATTAATTCAGCAAGATGCGTTGTCTTACCACCCGGCCCGGCAGCCATGTCAAGTATTTTCATT
>CAYRVO010000424.1:0-1562 GCA_964427565.1 uncultured Halanaerobiales bacterium
GAAATAGCAAAGGAAAGTAAATATATAAATTATAATATTGAGATGACTTTAAAAGCCTATGGTCTTGAAAATATTGAGAGTAGCAGATTTGAGGTAAGAAATGATCTAAATCTGGCTGATATGAATGAAAATCAAGAAATAATAGGTAATATACGTTTATGGGATTCACGTCCTTTACTATCTACTTACGGTCAACTGCAGGAATTAAGGCAGTATTATAATTTCCCTAATATTGATATTGATCGTTATAATATAAATGGAAATTACAGACAGGTAATGCTGGCCGGAAGAGAAATGGATCAGAGTTTATTGTCAGGTCAGGCACAGACATGGATAAATCAAACTTTAAAATATACACACGGTTATGGAGTTGCAATGAGTCCTGTTAATAAAATCACTACTGAAGGTTTACCGGAATTTTTCATTAAAGATATTCCTCCTAAAGTTAATGTAGATATTAGCTTAGAAAACAGTTCTATTTATTATGGAGAAAAAACCAATAATTATGTAATTACTAATTCTCGTTCCAAAGAATTTCATTATCCAATGGGTGAAAAAAATGTTTATACAAATTATGATGGAGAAGGTGGAGTTAAGCTTGGAAATTCATTTAGGAAATTGATTTATGCTGCAAGATATAGTAATTTAAAATTTCTTTTAGCAGATGATATTTCACCTGAAAGTAGAATAATGTATTACCGTAATATAAAAGATAGAGTAAGAAAAGTTTCTCCTTTCCTTAAATTTGATAGTGATCCTTATCTGGTAATAGCTGATGGTAATCTATACTGGATACAGGATGCCTATACTTCATCAAGTCTATATCCTTATTCACAGCCGGTACGAAATGTAGGTAATTATATAAAAAATTCTGTAAAAATTGTTATAGATGCCTATAATGGAGATATGGATTATTATGTAATTGACAAAAAAGATCCCATTGCACAGACATATATGAAGATATTCCCGGATTTATTTGTTGATGCTGATGAAATGCCTGAGCAAATCAGAAAGCATATAAGATATCCCAAAGATTTATTTGTTATTCAATCTCAACTTTATAGTACCTATCATATGAAAGATCCAACAGTATTTTATAATAAAGAGGACCTCTGGAATATACCAAATGAAAATTATGCAGGTAATAGTATCCAGATGCAGCCCTATTATATAATCAGTAAATTACCGGAATTTGAGAAGGCAGAATTTATTTTGATGCTTCCCTTTACACCGGCTACAAAAAATAATATGATTTCCTGGATGGCAGCACGTTCTGATGGTGAAAATTACGGGGACCTGGTAGTATATAAATTTCCTAAAGATACACTGGTTTACGGACCCCAGCAAATAGAATCAAGGATAGATCAGGATTCAGATATATCTCAACTGTTAACTCTATGGAGTCAGAGGGGTTCACGGGTAATAAGGGGTAATTTAATAGTAATTCCGATAGAGAATTCGATACTATATATTGAACCTATATATATTCAGGCAGAAACAAGTGAGTTACCGGAGTTAAAGAGGGTTGTTGTTGGCTTTGGAGATAAAATAGTTATGAGAGA
>CAYRVO010000425.1:0-1548 GCA_964427565.1 uncultured Halanaerobiales bacterium
TATTTCCTGTAAAAGAAATACTGACTCCAATACTGCAGGTCATACTAAGAATATTATCCTTTATTTTAAAAGGTTTTGCAATGATTTTTTTCAACTTATTCTTTACTTTAATAGCATCATCTTTGGAGCTAATATCAGTTAATAAAACTGTGAATTCATCTCCACCAATTCTAGAAATTTTATCTTTAACACGCACACTATCCTCTAACCTTTTTCCAACCTTTTTTAATAGTTCATCTCCCATTTTATGCCCATAATTATCATTAATTGATTTGAATTTATCTATATCAATATATAGTAATGCAACTTTCACATTACTTTTATTGTTGATGTCTTCATAATATTTTTCAAAAGCTTTACGATTAGCTAATCCTGTCATATGATCATGATAAGCCATATACTCTGTTTTCTTTAATAAATATACCATAATAACAATAAATATTATAAAAACTACTGCAATAATAAAAACATTTATAAAAAATGATTTAATTTCATCATTTAGCCTGCTTAACATTATGCTATTATCATATTTTATTCTTACAACAAAAGAATTCCACCAATCAAATTTTTCTTGTTCATTTTTTGTTATAAATGGTATGTATTTATATATACCTTTAAAATTAGAATCTTCTATTGTTTTTTTAAAAATATCATTAGATAAAATTGCTTTTTTTACAAAAACTCTATCATATTCAGGAATATCTTGATTAATTGGATTTTTCTTTTCTTCTATTTTACCTACTTTACTTAACTTTTTATTAAATTTATAAAATGATATGTCTTTTACTGATTTATAGTTTTTTTCTAATACATTTGCAACTGCAAACACATTCAATTCTTTTAAAACTGGATATCTATCAATTATATTAACACTTAATTCTATTAAATATTTATTGTCAGGGGTAGGCATATAGCTATATTTTTTTACTTTACCAGTATTTGTAGAAATATCCATTTTATCAGCTACAAATTCATCTCCCTGCATCCTACTTTTTAATAAACCAGCAAATGAAGTAAATCTTGTAAAATCCATTCCCAAATCTTTTTTAAAAGTAGTCCTTACAACTTTTAAATCACTATCAATTATATATATATCATAATTATCTATATTACTTTTTATTTCATCCAAATCCCAACTATAAATATCAGGATTATCCCTATATTTCTCAATTAGTAAATTTGAATAATACTTCATATCTTCATTCAACAATTTTTCTGAAACACTATAGGCTCCATTTGCACTTTCAAGTTTAGTAATTATAGTATTTTCTATAAGTTCCTTTCTTGCCTTGTATTCTGACTTTATCAAACTTTTGGAATGTTGATAACTGTTATAAGAAATAAAAGATATTATTAAAAAAACAAAAATAATTATTAGATAATTGAACTTTCTTAAAAACTTCATATAAATATCCTCTTTTCTATTATTTTCTTATAAAAAAGCTAAATTATAACATATTATTATATTTCAACAAAAACAACTTATTTTCCTGCACAAAATTAATAAACCCCGTATCTAAATGATACGGAGCTGTTTGTATGTTTTTT
>CAYRVO010000426.1:0-1545 GCA_964427565.1 uncultured Halanaerobiales bacterium
TGTTGTTTTAATTATTACTTTACTTACTGTAATTGCCTTTCAGGTAAATGCAGATGAGAACTCGACTTTTAAGCGTTTTCAGCAGGTTTTATATCTGGTGAAAAATTATTATGTTGAAGATGTAAGTATTGGTCGACTTATTGAAGGTGCAATTAATGGAGTTGTTGAAGAACTTGATCCTTATTCTTCTTATATGTCTCCTGATGAATATGAAGAAATGCAGTTTGAGTTTGAAGGTCACTTTGGTGGTATTGGAATTGTAATTACTGTAAAGAATAAGAAACTGACTATTGTATCTCCTATTAAAGGTACACCTGGTGATAGAGCGGGTTTACAATCTGGAGATGTTATATATGCTATAGATGGTAAGTTAACATCTAAAATGTCCCAGAAAAAAGCAGTAGATTTAATGAGGGGAGACCCTGGGACTGAGGTTGAACTAACAATAAAAAGAGAAAAAGAAGAAGATCCCCTGTTAATAGAAATAACCAGGGCTGATATTGAAGTACCATATGTTGAATCTGAGCTTAAAGATAATAATATTGCTTATGTTGTAGTTCTACAGTTTGTTAATGGAGTAGGAGATAAAGTAAATAAGGCATTACAAAAATTACATAAGCAAGGAGCCCAGGGAATTATTCTGGATTTACGGAGTAATCCTGGTGGGTTATTGACAGAAGCTGTTTCAGTATCAAGTAGTTTTATAGAAGAAGGCCCTGTTGTTACAGTTAAACAGCGAGATAAAGAAGATAAAGTACTTTACTGTCAGGACAGTATACAATCGACTGATTTACCACTTGTAGTTTTGATAAATGGTGGAAGTGCCAGTGCATCTGAAATTGTATCTGGAGCTATTAAAGATTATGAACGAGGAAAACTTATGGGATCCAGAACTTTTGGTAAGGGAACTGTCCAGACAGTAATACCTTTAAATGATGATTCTGCTCTTAGATTAACAACTGCAAGATACTATACACCCGATGGTAATTTTATTCATGAAAAAGGTATTAAACCCGATATAGAAGTTAAATATGATCCTGATAAAGAAGAGGATAATCAACTTCAGGAAGCAATTGAATATATAGATTCTTTTATCTTGGCTAAAGAAATCAGTTCCAAGGAGTAAACATCTAATTTTACTTTCTTAACATTACTGAGGTTGATTTAATTACTGCTTCTACATTATCCCCTTCATTTAAATCAAGATCATTTACAGCGTCTCTTGTAATAACTGAAGAAAGGCTATTGTTGTTACCAAGATCAATATTGATATGAGCTGTGGCACTGTCATTATTTATAGAAGTGATGGTGCCTTTTAATTTATTGCGAGCACTATTTTTCATTTAAATTCCCTCCTAAATTTTTATATTTCTTATATTATACCTCAAAATTTTTTTCATATTCAATTCTGCTGTGGACTTTACGATTATAATCTGCTTATTTCTGAATCCATATATTTAAATATCAGTTCAATTTGTTACCTTAAGACAATATTTGATTATCAAAATCCTCCGCTGATGAATATCTTATATGCAGGAGGGGTGT
>CAYRVO010000427.1:0-1540 GCA_964427565.1 uncultured Halanaerobiales bacterium
TTTGTACTTCATCCCTACCATCTACTCTAATAACATACTGGTGATAAACATGCGTACTATCTTTTACTTTCTTTTTAGGTAATACTACTTTATTTTCTAGATCTTTTTCATTAAATAATTTATTATATGTATCAGCTACTTCCTGTCTTCCCATATTCCATTCATCAAGGTATTGCAATTTAACTCTGAGTATAGCAGCCTGTATAGCATCTAATCTGCTGTTATAACCTACTTCGCAGTGAAAGTACTTTGGTTCAGCTCCATGTACTCTAAGCCTTTTCAATCTATTTGCTAAATCGTTATTATTAGTTAGCACCATCCCAGCATCACCATATGCACCTAAGTTTTTGGACGGAAAAAAACTTAAAGCTGTTGCATCTCCAAAATTACCAATTTTTTTTCCTTTATATTCTGCTCCAATAGCCTGACAAGCATCTTCAACAACTTTTATATTATATTTATTTGCTATTTCCATTATTTTATCCATCTCTGCAGGTTGACCATAGAGATGAACTGGAATAATAGCTTTTGTTTTATCAGTTATCTTTTTTTCTATATCTTCAGGATCAATATTATATGTAACTGGATCTATATCAGCAAATACTGGAGTTGCACCTAACCTTGAAACTACACCTGCTGATGCAAAAAAAGTAAAGGTAGGTACTATTACTTCATCACCAGGTTTTATATCTAAAGCATGTAGTGATAAAAGTAAGGCATCTGTACCCGAAGCTACTCCAACAGCATATTCAGTATTAGTGTATTCAGCAATTTCTTTTTCTAACTTTTCTACATCTTCTCCCATTATATACTGAGTACTCACTAATACATCATTTATAGCTTCTTGTATTTCATCTTTTAAATTATCATATTGTTTTTTAAGATCTAATAAAGGTACTTCCATAATTTAATCACCTTTCAAAATTATTTGAATTATTGATTTTCTAATAATTGATCTTCAGGAACATCTTTATATTCTTTAGCAGGTGAACCCATAACTATCTTTTTAGGTGGCGTATCCTTGGTTACTACACTACCAGCAGCTACTAAAGAATCTTTATTTATAGTTATACCAGACATGGTAGTTGCATTAGCTGCTATTCTTCCACCATCTTTTACAATAATACCTTTATGATATTTAAATCTTTCCTCACTTCTTCCAGCAAAATTATCATTAGTAGTAACAACTCCAGGAGCTATAAATACATTATCTCCTACTTCAGAATAAGCAGTTATATAAGCATTTGTCTGTAATTTACACTCAGATCCTACCTCACATAAATTTTCGATAGTTACATTTCTACCTACAATTGTTTTATCTCCAACTGAAGAGTCTTCTCTAATTGTAGCTAAATCAGCCATCAATACTTCTTTACCTATCTCAGAACCTGCATAAATAACTACCCCAGTTCCTATAATACAACCATCCTTTATCACTGCTGGCTCTTTTTTATCATCATCCTGGAAAATACTATTTGCAGATCGCATAGGTTGTTTACCAATAACTGTATTATCATCTATTCTAATATTATTACCAATT
>CAYRVO010000428.1:0-1529 GCA_964427565.1 uncultured Halanaerobiales bacterium
ACCCACCTTTTTGCTAATAAATTTATGTTCTGAAACAAAAAATAATTAATTGAGATTATTAAAATCAGATTATAAATTTTATGATGACAAAATAATAAAAACTATGAAGATAGAGGAAAAATTTATTATTTTATGAACAACTTAATTTTTTTAAAAATATCAAAAATAATTTCGATTATTGCAACGGAATATAATAAAATTATGCCTTTATTTTAGTTCATTTGTACTTTTTGTTGATCAATTATCTTTTGCATTTCATGGATTTGTTCATCTTTTTATTTTAATTTACTTTTCTGTTAAAGTAACAGAATCACCGCTTAATTTACTTAGACCACGAGGGTATTTATGTATTTTTTGTATACATGTTTTTTTTATCTTGTATACATATTAAAGTAGTATAAATAATATCGTAATAAAAGTTAAAACCCAATCAAATAAAGTGATTGGGAAGAAAGGAGCTAACATATATATGAAATCAACAGGAATTGTTAGAAAAATTGACGAATTGGGAAGGGTGGTTATTCCAAAAGAACTGAGGGCAACAATGAATTTTGCTACTAAAGACTATATGGAAATTTATACGGAGGAAGATAAAATAATATTAAAGAAGTATAACCCAGGCTGTTTTATTTGCGGTAGTGTTAAAGATATTGTTGAGTATAAAGGTAAAACAATATGTAGGGACTGTCTAGAAGAGATACAAAAAAGTGTTTGACTTGTAGATAAGTGAATGTATGATAAGATGCAGTGAGTTAACTTGCTGCATTTTTTGTTTTTTTTAAAATAAAGAAATTGAAGTGTGCCAATAATTAGAACAGATATCGGATTTCAGTTTGTACCTAAACTATTTGGTGTCAACTGTTAAGTCAATGCGATTCACTAACCAAAGAATGCCAGTAAATATACCTAATATGAATGCTCATATAGAATTTTTTCATGAAATACTGAATTTGACTGTTATGAATGTTTATGGAATTTATAAGCTATATAGAAGTCTATGAAATAGTTAGTAAGTAAATGAATTATTACAATAACAGCTATCGTTATGGCAGCCTTGATGAAACTCCTCCTGCAGATTATTATCAGGCATTGAAAAAAGATTTAATTGCAGCAGAACCATTTACAGCATGAAAATAAGAAACTAAGAATAATGAAGTATAATACAATTTCTCTCCATTATTAGGGGGTTAGACTGCAACTTGTTAGTCCAACAAATAATCTAGGAGTTCCCCGGGTTAATTTTGATAAATTCTTTTCCCTACAGTAATAATGCAATTGAACAGAAATTATATACACCTCCAATCCCTGTTTTCATAACAATTTTAGCAGTTTTATTATATATGTATACAGCTATAATCGTTGTTATACTGTATACATTAGAGGTTTTTTTATTCTTATGTAATACAAAATATATATTATTAGTGGGTGGGAAGGAAAAAATAAAAAAATAGAGAAAATAATTAAAAAAATGGGTGGGAAATTTAATATATTCACCAAATGTGTATACATTGTTGTTCTTGTTATATCAA
>CAYRVO010000429.1:0-1524 GCA_964427565.1 uncultured Halanaerobiales bacterium
TTCATATTACTCATGATTTTACAGAAGCAATGTATTTAGCGGATAGAATTGCTGTAATGCAAAACGGTGAAATAGTACAGGTTGGTACACCTTCAGAAGTATTTCGTACCCCTCATTCTGTTTTTGTTGCGAATTTTGTAGGTATGGAAAATATTTTTGAAGGTAAATACCAAAATGGTAAAGTTGTATTAAATAATAGTCTGGAGATTAGTATAATAGATAAAAATAAAATAGAAGATGAAAAAGTTACTATAGCTATCAGACCGGAAAATATTATAATAGCTAAAGAAAAATTTGAATCAAGTGCACGTAATAATTTTAAAGGAGAGGTAGTAGATATTATAGATCAGGGTGCTTTAACTAGATTAACTATTGATATTGGCATATTGATATATGTTTTGATAACAAATAAATCATTAAATGATTTAAAAATTAAATTACATGATAAAGTCTGGCTAGCTTTTAAAGCATCTGCAGTTCACCCATTATAAACAGTTTAGATAAAAGATCTTGAATATTAAATTTGTAGAATTTGTTTATTAATTTAATAAATTATAATAAAATAAAGAATGGTATTATAGATCTTTTGTTAATAGTTTAAGTGAACTAAAAGATAAAAAAATGTTTGAAGAATTTAAAGATGGTGTTAATGACCTTTTTATAAAATAAAAATTGAAAAGGGGGACAATATTATAATACTGTTCCCCCTTACAATACAATATTAATAGAGTCCATCAATAGGTACTATAATTTGTAAAAGTGAATTGTCATTAACAAGGCCAATTATATAAGAAGAATAATAGAAACATGATTGTAAAACAATATTTGATTTTTGTAATACACGTTCCTTGTCAACAAAAATATTTAAATTATAGGTACCAGGTTTGACACTTCTATAACGAGTTACATCCTTATATCTGACATTATAGAATAGTTCTCTATTATTAAGTTTAACATTAACAGCAGGGGCATTGGGGGAAAGATGAACAGTTCTTATATAAGCAGTGTTTCCTTCATGGCTATTTTGTATTACCGGGTCATTTATTATTTTGAGATCTAAATTTGCAGGTTTATTAATAGCAGCAATGGTGAATGCTGAATTTTGATTAATTGTTACTTTTTTTCTGAGAATGGGATCCACTGTTTGACCTGCTGCAAATACTTTAACGGTATAATTACCTGGTTTAACATCTGTATAACATGATAAATTTTTGAATCTTAGATCAGAAGAAATTTTTTTATTATTTACATAAATATCGACTGCTGGTGCACCGGGGGATGCATGAAGAACGCGGATATAACTTGTGCATTGAAAATTTTGTAAAAACATAAATTTCACCTCACTTGTTATTTTATTAATATTATATTTATAAGTAGGGATAGTTGTTAAAAAAAGCAGGATAAATAAATGGAAAATAAAGATAAATTATACTGAATATAACTTATATATATATACAAATATGATACCCATAAAGATAATAAATTTTATCTACATATACAAATATAAAAATAACTAATAAAAAA
>CAYRVO010000430.1:0-1519 GCA_964427565.1 uncultured Halanaerobiales bacterium
CCTATTGTTAAAATTTCTATTCTTGTTTTGGCAGTTTCTACTCTATTAGAAGTTATCTCTTTCATTCTAAAAATATCTGTAAAAATATACTGACTATATATCTGCAGATGGCTTAATAATCTCTCTTCTAATAGATCATTATAATGTATAACATCTTCATGATTTGTATACATTCTAGTAATTATTTTATCTATCTTTAGATGTTTTGCTTTTATCTTATCTATTATCTCTTTTTCTTGTGGATCATTAAATTTCTGTGATGGTTCTGCTAACAAATCAACTATAGAATTATGAATAACCTGTAGTTGCTCTTTTTGCCTTTCCTTATGATGAACTGTATATTCATTTACTAACATATTCATTTTAAATATTTCTTCTACTAAACTGTCGGCTATACTATTTTTTTGAACTGCCTGATTTATATTGTGAGTAATATTATAAACATAAAAACTAATTACCATAATTAAGCATACCATTATAATTAATACTATCTTTAATGTGGATTTGATTTTCATTTTCCCGTTCTTCCTCCACCTATTTTATAATTGTAACCTTTGTTGGATCTATTTCTTTTAAGGCTTTAGTGTAAATATATTCTAAATAATTAGGGGCTTTTTTAAGATCTGTTAATTGATTTTCAATCCTCCATTTTGCCTGATCCTCAAATGAAATAATCATCGACTGAAGTAAAGAAACCATATATTCATGTCTTTTCCAGGAATCATTTACATATTGCGTACTCAAATTAAATTTATTTTTTATATAATCTTTCGTTTCTTCTTGATTGTTCTTAATATAATTTTCACCTTTAATTAGAGCCTGTAATAATTTTTTGGCTGCCTTTTGATTATTATTAAGCCATTTTCCCTTAGTTATTAAAATGAAATTAAATGCCTGTCTTGATTGACCCTGCCAGCATATAGCATCAGAGCCTAATTCTTTCTCAATCTTATATATGTATGGGTCCCAGCTAAAACCACCTGCAACCTCTCCTGTTATAACAGCATTTACGATCTCAGATGGAGAAAAATCAACAACTTCTATATCGGACCACGATAAATTATTATATGTTAAAAACCTTCCCAGATAATATTCACCAGTTGATTTTCTGGTAACCGCAATTTTTTTGCCTTTTATATCTTCAATATCATTTATTTTATCTATACCATAGTCTCTTCTTGCTATCAGCCTATTAGTCTTTGCTAAGGATATAGTACCAATTGTTCTTATTGCATGTTTAAAACTATTACTAACAAAAACACTATCAGTTGCTGTTGAAATATCTGCTTCTCCAGCAAGAAGGGCATCTGTTGCCAGTTTACCTGCTTCATAATCTTTAATTTTAACATTTAATCCATATTCTTTAAAAAATTCCTGATCTTTAGTAAGATAGACTAAAGCACCAGAATCACCCTTATAAGCTGCAATTGTAATATCCAGATTATCTTTAGAGTTAAAAACCTTTTTAGAATTTATGGATTTAAACAAAATTAATATTATCACAATAGTTATTAAAATA
>CAYRVO010000431.1:0-1518 GCA_964427565.1 uncultured Halanaerobiales bacterium
GTCCCAGTCTTCTTTTCTTACCCCGTACATTCATTGTATTTACATTATTTACTTTCACATTAAATATTTCCTGTATAGCTTTTTTGATTTCAATTTTATTTACTTTTTTAGCAACCTGAAAAGAATAGGTGTTGTTTTCCTGCATTAACCTCATGCTCTTCTCAGAAACAATAGGTTTAATTATTATATCTCTTGCTTCTTTCATTGTACCAACACCTCCTCAAGCTTGGAAAGAACATCTTCAGGCATAACAATATAATCATTATCAAGCAAATCATATGCATTCACACTATCTATAAGCAGAGTTTTTACATGAGGTACATTTCTTGCAGACAAATATATATTTTCATCCTTAGCGGGAAGTAATATTAATACTTTTTTGTCTTCTAGTGCAAGATTCTCCAGTAAACTAACAACCTGTTTTGTTTTTGGTTGCGAATAATTAAGTTTATCAAGTACTAAAATACTATCTGTATTTACTTTATCTGTTAAAATAGATCTCAGGGCCAGTTTCTTTTCCTTTTTCATTACTTTTTTATTATAAGAACGGGGTTTAGGCCCAAATGTAATTCCACCCCCAACCCATAATGGTGACCGAATACTACCATGTCTTGCTCTACCTGTACCTTTTTGACGCCATGGTTTACGCCCACCACCACTCACTTCACTTCTGGTCTTGGTAGAAGCACTTCCTCTACGTTTTGAAGCAAGCTGGGCATTTACTACTTTATGAACTATAATTTCATTTACATCTTCAGCAAATAAACTTTCTGGTAAATCTATATCTCCAAGCTGATTACCATCCATATCATACTTATTTACCTGAGGCATTGTAAATCCCCCTTTCTACACTATTAATTTATCTCTCAACTGTTTTAATTGTCAGGATTCCTTTTTTAGGTCCTGGTACGGATCCTTTAATCATTATCAGATCCTTATCATTATCAATTTTTATTACTTCTAAATTTTCAACTGTTACCTGATCACTTCCTTTTCTTCCTGGTAATTTTTGTCCTTTAAATACTCGGGAAGCATCAACTGATCCAATAGAACCTGGAGCTCTATGAAAATGGGAACCGTGAGTTTTAGGACCCGTATTATGACCCCATCTTTCAACATTACCAGCAAATCCTTTTCCCTTACTGGTACCTGTAACATTAACAAGTTCTCCTTTTTCAAATTCTTCAACAGTAATTTCTGAACCTACATCGAGCTGATCAGAAATATTTCTGAATTCCTGTAAATATTTTTTGGGATCTACTCCCTGTTTTTTAAAATGACCTTTTATAGGTTTATTAAGTTTACCTTCATTTATATCTTCAAATCCCAGTTGCAGGGCATTATAACCATCTTTATCTTCAGTCTTTTTCTGGGTTACAGCACAGGGACCGGCCTTGATAACCGTTACCGGAACAACCTTACCATCATCCTGAAAAATCTGAGTCATACCCAGTTTTCTCCCGATTATACCTTTACCCAATTGCAACACCTCCTGTCCTTATAATTTAATTTCTATAT
>CAYRVO010000432.1:0-1509 GCA_964427565.1 uncultured Halanaerobiales bacterium
ATGAAAACAATTAAAAGAAAATAAGAGAGAAACTACTCATTCAGAATCTGAATTAGTATCAAAAAACATAAATAAAGTTAAAAATTTAAGCAAAATAGAAAATAAATTAAAGGCAGTAAGTAATGGTAATCTTTCTTTTAACATTAAATCTGTTGAAGATAAGAGCAGTATCTCAAAGAACTTTAAAAGGATGGTAATTAGGTTAAGAGACCTTATTAGTAATAGTATGAGATTATCAGTTATACTTTCTTCTGCAAGTCAAAAATGGGCTGATGCTACTCAAAATTTAAGTGAGATAACTGATCAGCATGCAGGGGCTGTAGAAGAATTAGTACAGGATAATGAAACAATAGTTAATTCTGTTTCTGAAGCAAATAATACATTAGAAAAAATAATAGAGGAATATGTAAATCAGGGTCTACAAATAATGGAAAAGCTGGAAAACAAAATGAATAAGAACTTAAATTTAATGAATAAACTGCAAGATAAAGTTTCTATACTAGATAAGAAAATGGATGATATAACTTTAATTACCGAAACAATTAATAAGTTGGCAAAAGAAACTAACCTATTATCTTTAAATGCTTCTATTGAAGCAGCAAGGGCTGGAAGTGAAGGTAGAGCATTTAATGTTGTAGCTCAGGAAGTAGGAGAACTTGCTAATGATTCTTTGGCTTCCAGTAAAGAAATAATGGAGGTAGTAGCAGAAGTACAGCAGGGAATTGAGGAGGTTGTAGAATCTGTAAATGAGACCAAAACAGGAGTAGATGAACAACACGGTACTGTAAAAGAAGTATCTCTACTATTTGATAATATTGTAAAAACTAATAAAAATATCTCTGATGAATTGATGAATATTGATGATTTAGCTCATCATTCTTTTAGCGAAACAGAGGAACTTAATAATGGAGTTCAAAAACAAGCAAATGATGTTAATTATATGGTAGAACAGGCTGATAGAATTGCCGGTGTTTCTTCGGAATTACAGAATGAACTTGATAGGTTTCAATTTATAAAATTAGCCTATACGAAAATAGAAGAAACAAGTGCTTCGGTTGCAAAAGAATTACTGGAAAAAAAATTAAATGTTGGAGTAGTTTTAATTCCTTTAAATTATGCTGAAATGTATCATTCTGTAGCTAAGGGAATTTTAGATGGTATGGTTAGTAGCTGGGTACCAAAAACACATGAATATTATTTAAGAGAATTTGAAGGCAGATTTAATGATCTTGGGACAAGTTTAGGGGGCTGTAGAATAGGATTGGTAGTACCCAGTTATTTAGATATTAATAATATAAGTGATATCTCCAATAAAGAATCTCTATTTACTGAGAAAAAAATATATGCTATTGAAAAAACTGCTGGAGTAACTATTGCAGCTAATAAAGCTCTGGAAGAATATAATCTAAAAGATTGGAGCGTTGATCCTGTGGGTTTAGATAATGTAATTAATAATATGAGAAGAGCTATTGAACAAAGAAAAGCAATAATAGTAACTGGCTGGAAACC